>CAIVNT010000370.1 GCA_903907305.1 uncultured Ignavibacteriota bacterium | reverse complement strand
GGGGTCCATTATCATGGATTTTTGCCAAAAACATGCGGGAATGAAAGTTGTAAAAATAAATATTCCGTTTCATAATAGCTTCTATTTTTTTGCGTCAATGATATTTGATGGTCACACTGAGCGAAGCCGAAGTGTGACCATCGTATTTTAAAGCAACCAAGCCGCTCATCGAGCGGCTTTCCTTGTTATAGTGACCATTCAAGATGATCTTAACAGGATTCCAGAGACTGGATGCTGGCGTGCGCCGGCATGACAAATATTCTTCTATTTCTTTTCCTTCTGATCGAAGAATTCGTCCGTCAGTCCTTTGTTCACTTCGTAGTCGGAATACTTCAGAATAACGCTTCCCTTTTTCGGCATGCGGTTGGGACTGTAGATCTTCTCTGAGAGCGAGTCGGCATTTTGGTCGAAATCGAAACGGGCGGAGATCATTGACGGAAGAATGTATTTACCGTCGATCACCGCACTTTCCACGTCAAGCTCGATCTTCCTTCCTTCGGTTGGGAATGCTTCGAGCCGTGTGATGGTCCACATCTTCGCATCCACCCAAACAAAACTTTCGCGGACCTGTTTCCCTTTTTGCGGTTTCGTGACAAGACGAAGTTTGTACAGAGTCTTGCCATCGGCTTCTTCTGTTCCCATCAATGACGGATCGAACTTCTTCAGCAGATCGCCAGGATTCAGATCGAACATATTCTTCGGCAGGAACGACGTGTTCTTTGATTCCGTCTTGAACTTGTTCGGCTGCTTGAAATAGATCTTCACTTTCATTTCCGGCACACGAAGACGTTCCATATCCACTTTTGCCGTGAGCATCGCCGAATAATCCTTCACCGCATCAAAATTCGCTTTTACATTCAGCAGGATCTTTTCCGCCGTCAATTGCTGCGAACGCAGGGAGGATGTGAAAATCAGGAATCCAAAAAACAGAATGTTCAGAAGTTTCATTGACGATCTCATGCTGTCTTCTTCACGATAAATACATTATAGAGAACCATCAATGCGGTTGAACCAAAGCCGATTGCGGCGAGGATACTCCACATCATTGTTGGATTCATCGAATCCTGAAGATAGGTCTTCACGAGCCAGCCGGAGAGCGGTCCTGCAACGAATGAACCGATGGAGACCGGAAGGAATGCGAATCCCATATATGTGCCGACTTGATCCTTCGGGGCGAGCGACGCGACATATTCATAAAAGCGGGGAGCCTGTGTTGCTTCGCCGATCGCGAAGAACATCATTGCTACGATCGCTGCGGGAATCGTCGGCGAAAGAGCCATCAATACCCATGAACAGCTGGCGATGAGAAATCCAAGTGACATCGCACTGATCGGTTTCCATTTTGCCACCATGGCGGTCAACGGAACGCTGACGAGGATAATCGTCCATGCATCCACTGTTTCAAGGATCTCGAATTTTGAGAACTGCAGTACTTCCGTGATATAGAACGGGAAAGAATAGAATATCTGCCAGAACATGATCCAGAAACCCGAGAAGATGACGAGGAACGAGATGAACTTCACATTCTTGAACACGGTAAGCATATCGCCAAACACTTTTCCGAGGGAGGCCTGCGGTTTTGCATCGGCTGCTTTCGGCGGTTCTTTGTAGAATAAGAGTGTTCCTATCAGCAGCAGGAACGAAGTGAGTGACGACATGATCAGCACATATTCAATTCCGAGTCCTTCGCGGACCTGCAGCGCAAGGATCGGTCCGATGGCACCGCCGATATTCACCAGAGTATAATAGATGGAGTAACCGAGCGATTGAACATTGTCTTTCGATGTCTTTGCAACGGTTCCGACGATGCACGGTTTGATCAGTGATCCGCCGATCGCGGTCAGAATCAGCACCGCAACGACATATGTTGTTTTACCGATCGACTCCACCATGACCTGGCCGAATTCGAGTCCGGCAAGTCCTATCAGAAAATATCCGACGGTGAAGAATGCAAAACAGGCAGAAAGCGTCTTCTTGAATCCGTACCGGTCCACAAACACCCCGGCAATGATCGGCAAAGAATAGAGCAGACCGGAGAAGAGCCCCGCGAGTGTTCCTGCTGCTTGAACTCCGAGTCCAACACGGTTGGCGAGATAGACAGTGAGTACGGCTTTGGAACCGTAGAATGCGAACCGTTCAAAGAGTTCAAGAATATTGGCGATCCAAAATGTGGGAAGGAATCCCGACTTCATTTCGGAGATTGTTTTGGAAATGTTCATTGCGCTCCTTTTAATTTATTGCCACACCCGCCTTTTCAATGGACATCTTTGCGACGGCATGCAGGGATTTACGGATTATTTCTAAATAATAAAAAGATTCTCTTTCAGAATGTGACTATGTGAGGATATCCTTCCGTTTGAATATCCACAGTGTTGCTCCCCAGAAAATAAAACTGTTGATGCCGAGTGCTGCCGCGGAATTCCAGATCTTATCCCAATCATACGGATCGCGGAATGCCTGCTGCCACACATTCATATGTGTGGTAAAGAGCCAGGGCTTGATGCTTTCCACTGATTCCACCGGAAGATTCGAGATGATAAGAAAAATAACGATTACCGTCATAGTGGTAATGATCGGTCCGATGGCATTCTCCACAAATGACGAGATGAATAATGCCAGCGATGCAACAACGAACATGGACCAGACAGCAAGCGCGTAGGCGAACATGAAGCGAATAAGCAGATCCGATTCTGGAAGGATGGTGATCCCGTCCTTATCGAATGCGATCAGATCGCCGGTGCCGAAGATCCACCGACCGAGTCCGAGCGAGAGAAGTGCGATGACGATCACAAGAGAGGCGGTGTAGATAAGTGTTGCAATATATTTAGCATTGAGAATTCGAGTTCGGGAGACGGGACGGATAAGGGTCAGCCGGAATGTTCCCGATGTTGCTTCACCCGCGAGTTGGTCCCCGGCGACGAGCGCGATCAAAGTCGGCACGTGAACCCAGAGTCCATTCATGATCACCTGCGCGACCACCCAGCCGTTAAAGAGATTTCCGGTGATGAGAAATTCCGACTGCAGAGTTTTTAACTGATAGCTGATGAACTTTCCCCCCTCGATCCACATGATCCACATAATAATGGGAATGAGTACGGCAACGGCGATGAAACCGATATAGGTCCGCCACTTGGAGTAGGTCTTGAAGAGTTCCCAGTAGATGAGGTTGAGCATAGGAAATATTTTGTAATTAAAAAATTGCAGGATTACAATATTGAAAAATTTACAGCGCTTGTCATTGATCACCCCACCGTTTTCGGGGCGAAGCAATCTTTCGGGTGATTGCTTCGGTCGCTTAGCTCCCTCGCAATGACACCACAGTTAACTTTCCGTGGTCTTTTCCAGGAAGTAATCTTCCAGACTGTGTTTTGGTTCCACGGAAAATATTTTACACTTTGCATTGACCAATTTATTGATGACGGACGGAACATATTTTGGATCGATCTTGGCCATAATACCGTCATCCGTCATTTCGATAGCCGAGACCGTCTTTAATGAATCAAGGATCAGTGCTGCACGTTTTAGCGGTAAAAGTTTGAAAAATACTTTGTTGGCATTGGCTTTCAGTAATTCTTCAACGCTTCCCTGGACGATCATCTTTCCTTTGTTGATGATGGCCATGCGCGTTGCGACCTGTTCCACTTCATTCAGCAAATGCGAAGAAAGAAATACCGTAATACCTTTCTCTGTTGTTAAACGCTGGATCAGTTCACGCACTTCTTTCATCCCCTGCGGATCGAGTCCATTCGTCGGTTCATCCAGCATGATCAGCTGCGGGTCGCAAAGAAGTGCCTGAGCAATACCGAGACGCTGTTTCATGCCGTGGGAGAAGGTCTTTACTTTATCCCGCGCACGTCCGGCGAGACCGACGATCTCGAGTGTTTCCATGATCTTCTTCTCTGCAGGAGTCTTGCCGAGCGTGAGCGATCCGGCGATCTGCATGTTGCGGTATGCGGAGAGATAGAGGTAGAAATCGGGTTTTTCAACGATACCCGCAACATTCTGCAATGCTTGTTCGCGCCGGTTGAATAGATCGTAACCGAAGAGTTCTACACGGCCGGTCGTCGGTGTGATAAGGGAAAGGATCATCCTGATGGAAGTGCTCTTGCCGGCCCCGTTCGGACCGAGGAATCCGAAGACGTCGCCGCGGTGCACTTCCAGATCGATCGCTTGAGCGGCCCAGCGGTTCTTATATTGTTTGCCGAGATCGGTGGTGCGAAGGATGATATCACTCATAAGCAATTGATAATTGATAACGGAGAATGGAAAATATGTGTCGATTCGTTCATGAAATGCTCTTCATTCTCCAGTATCAATTAACCATTCTCCATTGCTCTTAGTTTGGTTCCCGCAATATATCCGTCGATTGAATATCCTTTCCTTCGGTGATCTTTGCTTTCGCCGCTTTTCCTTTCGCTGCATCTTCGGTCACTTTCACATGTCCGACCTTTACGTTCCCTTCGGAGACGGATTTCATCAATAATTTCCCGACACTGTTCATTTTCAGGATCTTTCCGATGTTCTTCTTGACGAATGCATTCTCGGTGAAATTTAGCTCTCTCAACACCATTCCATTTGTTGGAAGGTGAGATTTCCAGACTTCACCAAAGCGGTCGTGAGCATATCGGCAAGGCAGGAACCGAGATGCTGTATCCTGACCCGGTCTTATCTTCGACGGTGGAATAGTACACGTTTTAAAATTTTACATCCGCGAATGAGAACAGAATGCGCCGAACGAGAAGAACGGATAT
>CAIVNT010000369.1 GCA_903907305.1 uncultured Ignavibacteriota bacterium | reverse complement strand
GGTCAAATCATTTTATCAACAATAATTTACGGATCTGCCTTTTTCCATTGGATGATAAATGGGCAAAATACACACCGCTCGATAGTCTAGATCCATTGAATTGCACAGTGTATGATCCTGCTTCTTTCATTTCGTTCACAAGTGTTATCACTTCGTTACCAAGAATGTCATAGATCTTCAATGACACATGACCGTTCACCGGCAATTGATAATTGAACACTGTCGTCGGATTAAAAGGATTCGGATAATTTTGGTCCAACAAAAATTCTTTTGGCGTGATCACTGCTATTACTTCAACTATATTTGAATATGCAAATTTACCGTTGCGATCGATCTGTTTCAGCCGATAGGATACTTTCCCGGATGCGGATCTGTCGGTAAAGGTGTACGTCTGAGGTGAATTGGTTGTTCCATTCCCTTGGACAAAACCGATCTTACTCCATTTATCCATTGTTGATTTTCCATTTTCAACTGTTTTTTCTATTTCAAACCCGTAATTGTCCATTTCGGTCGCAGTCTTCCAGAGCAATTCTACGGATGAATTCTTTCCGATCGCAATGAATGAAATAAGTTCTACCGGTAAAGCTTGAGGAAGTGCATAGTGAGATAGTAGTGAATGAACTCCGTTCCAATCTGTTGTGTTCGTTTCATTCGGACAAGCATCAAACAGTGCATGAGCATTCAAGTCACCGGTAATATAGAATTCAATTCCTACAGTATTTTTTCCTCCAATCCATGAGAATGGAATTCGTGCTTCCACATAACCGGTGGAACTGTTCGAATTGATATATCCCCCGGCAAGTTCACCGGAAGTGTTCCAGGATGATCCATTCCACGTATGGAATTCTGCATAATTTCCATACGTCGAATGAAGAGTATAATCCGGAAGGTCACTGTGAGCATAACCGATATCGCGCAGCCAGCTGTCATAATCTCCGCCCCCGGATTTCGTATTAAGCAGAAATGCACAAGACATCCAGCTTGCAGCATCTGCTTGTGCGCAGAGATAAAGGTATGTATCATCGTACCGTAAATAGATCTTTTTAACGTTAGCCACCGACCATCCGGCAACACCATCTGCCGTAGCAATAGGCGCACCCCATATCACCTCACCGTCAAAACTTCCATCAATGACCGGCGCGGGTACTGGTCCAACAATAAAGGCCTTTCGAGCGGCAAAAGAGGAACCGGCAAACGCACCATCGACAGCCTGAACACTCCAATAATAGGTCCCATTGGTTAGACCATTTATTGTAATACTATTCCCTTGTATTGTCCCGCGCACCGGTATTTTTCGGACACCGCTTGCCGCATCGGCATTTGGGGATACAATATCGATCCCATTGTTCGTCGTTCCTACAACAATATCGTAACTCAAGCCATCGGCCGGTGTTTGACCATCCGTACTTTTTGTCCACTGCAATGAGACATTATTCCCGTTGACAACCGACGAAAGATTTGTCGGCGCTGACGGAGGAGTATTTGCAACAAGACCGATATTATCGTAGAACTTTGTTATCGTTATCGGAGTACCATTCGGGAAGAGAGGACCTCCAGGCGGCCCCATGATCGTTCCACTCAAATGAGTATCGAGTTTTCCGTCATTATTATAATCTGCAAATGCTGAAGAACCGCCGGTGACCGAACCAAAATAATCGGTCCGTTCGAACGTGTTGTTCCCGATATTGGAATAAACACCCGAACTGGAAGAGAACCCTCTCACATAAATATCACTGATCCCGTCATTATTGTAATCACCCCAAGCGATAGATTCGGAACTAAAGACCGGTAAACTGATGTTCATATCCGAAAAAGTTCCATCGCCATTATTTCTATATACCCTGGTGATCAATCCGCTCGAGCTTTGTCCGCTCAAAAGAATATCAAGGCGCCCGTCATTGTTGTCGTCACCCCAGGCAAGCGAGCCATTCAATAATCCCGGCAGTCCCGCATTGATATCTGAGAAATTCCCGCCGCCATTATTTTGATAAATTTTTGTCACATTGCCATTTCGTGACTGACCGGTCAGCAATAGATCCAATCGGCCGTCATTATTATAATCCCCCCAAGAGACTGAACCATTGGCAACGCCCGGAAGATTAGCATTGATATTAGTGAATGAACCATTACCATTATTCCTATAGATACGCGAGATCGTGTCGCTCAATGTCGTACCGATGATGACAACATCCTGCTTCCCGTCATTATCATAATCTCCAAAACTCGCAGATCCGATCACACCGGGCAGACCGGAAGTTGTATCGGCGGAAAAAGACAAATTTCCATTATTCTTATATACTTTTGCATTCAATGTCTGATGAAAAGAAATATCGAAGTCCACGTACATCAACAATATATCGATCAACCCATCATTGTTCACATCGCCTATTGCGAACGAATATTGCATTGGTAAATTTTTAGTATCAATAATATTCGCCGGCTGCAGAACAGTGCCTGTATTTTTAGAGATGGTCAGGCAAAGACTGGAACCGATGATATTGGCACTGATGGGATCGATATACCCGTCATTGTCAAAATCTCCCCACAATAGCAAACCATTCGTCCATACCCGTTGGTAACCACTCATATTAAAAGGATCTATCGATTCATTATCAGAATAGAAATAGCCGCTAATACCGGACCCATATATTCCAAACTGAGTTATCTTAATAGTTCTAATTATCAGTGATGAAGTAAGTGTCACCGTTGCGGTTCGGGTAGTTCCCGAGATATTCGCATCGGCAGTCAGTTTCAATACTGTGCTGCCCGAACCCGATGCTGGAGACGGAGTGAGCCATGATTGATCGCTCGATGCACTCCAGGGTACACTTGAGGTAATGTTCACCGATGCAGAATCCTTCTCCTTGCGGAGGCTTAACGCCGTATCCGAGACATCGAAACCTACAGCAACAAAGCTCACTTCATTCCCGTATGATGTGCCCGCAAGATTGGTAGCATAGGCCCGCACATAATATGTTCTCGCGGTTGCGAAATACACCATGCTGTCAGCAAAAGCTCCCGTTGTCGAAGTGACATGGTAGTGTGTACATGGATCGGAAATGGTCGGTGAACCAGTGGTGTTCCAACAAAATCCATATTGCCACGGGCAGGGAACTCCTATATCTGTTATAGTGCCATGTCCTGCTGCGATACCACCGAGAGGACTATATATCCGATTTCCGGTCACCGATTGGGTAGTTAAGGAAGAAAGCGAAGGTGATGAAACCTGATATGAGAGACAGGGATAACCATTGTTTATTCCGCTTGTCATGGACCACAGAAGAAATGTCCAAGAAAAATTTTTTGCGTCTTTCATTTGTTCGGTCGACAATTCTACTGCGTAACCGCTGTATGGTCCATCCGATCTGTAATAGTTTAATGTTGTTGTGCTGAAATAATCCGATACAATTTTTGCGGCAAATCCAGCAAAATTTCCCTCGCCGGAGACTGCACTGGCTGAATAGCAATAGTCGACATGACCGGCATTTCCATACCCTAAAAAACCGCCGACATATTGTGTGCCGTGCACCAATCCCGATGAATAACAGTAGCGGATAGTTCCGTCGTTCTCACCGGCGAAACCGCCGATGTGCGAACCGCTTGTCACGTTCCCTGTCGCATAGCATTCCCCGATAGAAGAACCGAGACTGTTATACCCAATGAATCCGCCGACGACAGTGACGCCTCCTGTCACGTCTCCGGTTGCATAGCACGAATCGATCAAACCGCCGTTGACATTCTTGCCTGCAAATCCACCGCCGTACGCGATGGAATCCTTGACCGCAGCGCTTGAATAACAACTGCTGATATAGCCTCCATACACTGCTCCTGCAAACCCGCCTACGCTGTCAAGTCCATTCACCGCTCCGGTTGTATAGCATTTTTTTGCTGTGCCTTGTATTCTGCCTGAAAAAATGCCGACACCATTTCTTCCGGAAATTGAAGCACCTTCTACCCCAAGACTATCAATCAATGATCCGGAACCGATATTCCCAAAAAGACCGACATAGTCAGAGGAAGGACGATTGATATGAATATTCGTGATCTTGTGTCTATTCCCATGGAATATGCCGGTGAACGGTGTGATAATATTTCCAATCGGAATAAATCCTGCACCGGCATTTTCTGTAAGTGATACCGAAGCATCGATGTCTGCCGTAAGACGATAGATCATGTCGAGTGAGTACGGAGCATTACCGATCGCTTTCAAATCTGCATAATCGGCAACAAGATACGGATCACTCGAAATGCCGCTACCGGACATTGTCCCGCCCGTGGCAAACGCACATACAGGAAGTATGAATACGCAAAGTAGAAGTATTAAAAAGAATTTCAATGAAGTCCTTTCCCCTTTCTTTGTATCATCGTAGTGAAAAAAGAATAGCAATATCATCGGTGCGGATACTTGTTGTCCCGTTCAAATATTTCAGGTAAATCATTTTATTTAAAACATTACAAGGATCTCAGAATTCTGAGACACGGATTTTTTTTTGGGGAGAGAAAAGGGAGGTCAGCACACGATCTAATCAACGATCTTCAAGTATTTAATGATATCTGTTTTAAAACACAACCGATCTATCGATTATTCGAGGGGATATAAGACAGGAGTGTCCGATATGGTCTACCCATATCATTTAGCATGATTATTTTTGCCGCTCAGATCATTGAATTCGACAACGTTGTTGAAGAAACCAACAACTAATAATCAGGACCGCGAGGCGTCATTGAAGGATGAATGGAAGTGATCAATGATCATTTTTTTATAATTCACTTACCCAGTCCTGGCACATAAACAGAAACGGAATTCCTTGCGCATTACAACACCGACTTCAGCAAACCAAATGAGAATATATCAGCCCCGGGTATGTTCAATGATCGAGGAAAGTATTTTTGGAAATGAAGAAAGAATTGTATTACTGATCCTTCTTCCATTCTTTGACATAAATATGCTCTGAATTATACCGGCTGTCCAAAGCCGCCGCCGGAAAGCAGAATGCCACTGTTGAGAATACCGGACCAGCAGTTCTTCGGAACGATAATTCTTTCTTCTCCCCTCATCGATTGATTCAGCCGCAAGTTTTCCGCACTGCATTGCCATTCCAATACCATCGCCGGAAAGGGGTGCAATCACTTGTGCGGAATCTCCTATCATCATGATGCCATTTTCGACAAGTGACTTTTTGCCGAAGTATATATTGCTTGTGCCGTAGATAGGAAATGATTCGATGGCGGCAGCGAAATCCGGGTGGACGATCTTACGGAAATGACGGTTCGTTCTGATCAGATCCGCCAGGCGCTCTCGAGGACGGAGGTCCTCTCGGGATCTTTTTTCAAGAAAACAGACTGTGGCAGTCCCTTCATTCACAACATTCACGCCGCAATAGAGTGCATCGGTCGTAAAGATCTGAATTTCGTTTTCGGGATAATCGACGAACAGGTGTTTTGGCACGTGGAATTTAATGCCGTTCAGTGATGAAACACGGTGAGGAGGGTCTCTGCGTATCGTTTTGTCCAGGACATTAAATTTTCCATATGCCGCAATAACATGTGTGCACCGAATCGATTTTGCTCCGGTTCCATCAGTCACGTTCACCTGGAATCCTTGCCCGATTCGGACGATCCCTTCTACTGCTGCCGGCTGGATAACTGCGGCACCGGCTTGCTGAGCGGCGTGCAACAGCAGAAGATCGAATGCACCTCGCTTCAGTCCATACCCGATGAACGTGAGCGGTGCGGAAAATGTACGGGGATAATCGGGACAGAACCTGAAGGATGATATAGGATTTGGTTTCAGGTGAAGGAACTGTTCCCGAAGTCCAATATCCGTGAGAATGTCCAATACTTCACGGGAAAGAAATTCACCGCATAATACTTCTCGGGGAAATTCTTTTTTTTCGATGATGCAGACCGAAAACCCCATCCGGGAAAGATATGTTCCCGCGATGGAACCGGCAGGTCCACCGCCGGCAATTACAACATCATAATCATTGCGCTGCATGTTCTTTCAATATTGTAACACACCACCGGAATGCCCACATCCGCCGAATGGAGCAGGATGCGGAAGGGAGTTGAGAGCATAATTGTTTCAATTCTTTGTAGATAAATCCGCGCCGCACAGAAACTGGTCCGTCATTTTTAACCATAGCACTGCGTGAAAATAAT
>CAIVNT010000368.1 GCA_903907305.1 uncultured Ignavibacteriota bacterium | reverse complement strand
GTTGTGTTGAAAAAATTGATCTTTCTTCAATTCGTTGCTGTGCTGTGGCTTTGTTGTGCTGATACAATTCCTCAAAAGAGTCCGACCAAAGTTTCTCCTATTATAGAGATACAATCCAATCATCTTCCCGTTCAGTTGGCGTCATTGTCCTTCTTTGCTGCGGATACGATTCCAAAAAGAGTCAATCAGTCCGTTGATGAAAACGATTCGACTGCTGCCGATTCATCCGGCGAAATGAACGAAAAGCAGATCGCTGAATTACTGGAGCGTGCCCGAGAACATTATCTGATCGCATTACAGGCGCAGGCGGAAGGGGATTCCATCATGTCCGCCGATGAGTTTGAAGAAGCCATCAAGCACCTGAATGAAGCGAGCTACTTCCCGAATATAGAGGATAACATCGATTTCAATGAACTGACACGCAGCGTCATTGAAGATTATGAAAAATATATCGCCACTATCGATAGTCTTGGTGCCAATAGTTCTATCTTTGCTCTGCGTGAAAAACTGAATCTTGATATTGAAAAGATCGACATCTCGAATATCAGCATACCGGCATCTCTCATTCCGAAAACGGAAGTCCCGCTCAATATCAACGAATACACCAAGCGCACCCTTGCCTTCTTTATGGGAAAAGGACGTGTTCATATGGAGAATTGGATACGTCGGTCAGGGAAATATTTTCCCATTATGTCCCGGATCTTCGCTGAAGAAGGACTTCCGCCGGAGTTGATGCTTCTCTCGTTACCGGAAAGCGGATTGAATCCCACCGCACGTTCGTGGGCGAAAGCTGTCGGGCTGTGGCAATTTATGAAAGCGACGGGAGGTCAATACGGACTACGATCAAATTACTGGTATGACGAACGCCGAGATTTTGAAAAAGCAACCCGTGCCGCTGCACGCCACATGAAAGATCTCTACCGGGAATTCAACGATTGGCATCTTGTCTTCGTTGCTTACAACGCTGGCGGAGGATGGGTTCGAAGAGGAATCCGTCGTTCCGGTTCAACGGATTATTGGGAAATGCGCCATAAACTTCCGCGTGAGACAAGAAATTACGTGCCGCAATATATCGCAACAGCGCTCATCATTCTGCGTCCCGAAGCATTTGGTTTTGGGGATATCGAAAAAGAGGATTCGCTCACGTTCGAAGTCTCAACAGTCGATGACTGCGTTGATCTTGGCATTCTCGCTGAATGTGCCGAGACCGATCTCGAGACCATCAAAGATCTGAATCCTGAACTCACGCAATGGTGCACCCCCCCGAATTATAAAGGGTATAAACTTAGAATTCCCGTCGGCAAGACCGCCATCTTCACAGAGAATTATGCGAAGATACCAGAGGAGAAAAAATTCGATTTCGCAACGCACACCATCCGCCGTGGCGAAACGGTTAGCCAGATCGCGAACAGGTACAAGATCACCAAAGCTGTTCTGCTGGAAGTGAATAAACTTTCAAAATCGAAACGGCTGAAAGTGGGAGCAACGCTCGTCATTCCCATCAAGTCGAATTCTGCTTCGGCAATTGTTGAAGCGCAGAGGTTGAAAGAAAAACAAGATATCGAGCGGGCGAATAAACTGAAGGAAGAAGGAAGAAAGATTTCGTCTTCCGCACCTTCTTCATCATCCGCATCAGTTGCGCAGGCACGTTACAAACGGAAGATCCCGGCAGAAAAAACATATGAGCCTGCAGGTCGCAAAAAGTTGACGTATGTCGTCAAATCCGGCGAGACGCTCGGACATATTGCGGAATGGTTCAACGTCCGTGCGAGCCATATCCGTAACTGGAATAATATCCCCTACGGCAGACATATCTATAAAGGACAAAAACTTTCCATTTGGGTGCCGGAAGAAAAGCTCCAACAGTATGAAGCGATTGCAAAAGGTTCATTCAACAGTAAACAAAAAGGGATCTCGTCGGCAACAAAGAAACGTTCGAAGAGTGAACGGGGTGGATCATCTGCTGTCGGCTGGGTAAATCACAAAGTGAAAAAAGGGGAGTCACTGGAAAAGATCGCAGAAGAATACGATGTAGCGATCGCTGATCTGAAAAGCTGGAACCGATTGAAGACGAGTCGGATCAATGCAGGCGAAACCCTGGAGATTTATTCTCCGGATCAATCTGAAGAACCGGCTGACGAACCGGTGGCAAAAAGATCTTCAGCCAAACATGGAAAAGTGAAGACCGTTTCGTATGTTGTCCGGAAAGGGGATACGTTGGAAAAGGTCGCGGAGAAATACAATATCACTGTTCCGAAATTAAAGAAGATGAACGAACTCCGGTCATCAAAGATCAGCGCCGGACAGAAGTTAAAGGTCCAAAATTGATCGTGTCCGTTGTATAGTGTGATAGAAAAACCCTTGGCCAGTTTCAAGGGTTTTTTTAGTTTTATCAAATAGTTATGCCTCAGTACAGTCTTGTTTTTCTCTCGAATTGAACGTATATTTTTTCAGTTAATTCATCCATTCACGTCGCTGATATCGATCCTTGCTACTGCGCTTTACATCCTTTCTAATATTTTTACTCTTCGTATTCGGGATTAGTCCTGTCTTCGGACAATCTCTGTATAAAACTACCGACGATGACGGCAGTAAATTTACCAATATCGGCAACATCGGAATTACCATTACCAATTTCGGCACATTAGGCAACCGTTTCCTGACCCGTCCCGTTCAACCCTCCGCTCAGTATCCCAAAGGCTCCTCCATTGAACATATCTCTCTTGCAGGACTCTGGATCGGTGCCATATCTCAAAGGGATGGTGCCGCACACGTTTCCACAGCCGCGTCGGATGTTAATCCCAGTGCAGGTCAAAGCGTAACGTTGGGATATGAATTGACGAATGAACTTGGAGCAATCATCAAACAGCGTTCATCGCTGCCGTTCGATCAGTATTTCGATCTCTCCGCTGTCAGCCATCAGGATTTTGTGATGGACTTTACCGATAAGAACCGTAGTTCCGGCTCGGATACGATCCCCGAACATACACCGCTCGGTGTCAACATCCATCTCGAAAGTTATGCATGGAATTTCCCCTTCGCCGATAATTTTGTCCTTCTGAATTATACCATCAAGAATGTTGGGACGGATACACTTCAGGATGTGTATGTTGGTCTCTGGGACAATTCCATCATTCAGAGTTTGAATCTTTCCGGAACGACCATCTCCGGACATATGGCCAAGAGCTATCTGGACAGCCTGAGAATGATGTACACGTTCGACTATAACGGAGCGTTCATCATCAGTTCGAATGTCCGGAACGTTGCCAATTCGTATCTCGGTATTAAATTGCTTGGTACAACGCCATTCCCGCTGAAAGATTCTGCAAACGGACTTTATTTCTATAATAAGCAACTCGATTCTCTGGGTGATCTCAGAAAGAATACTTTTTATAATGCGTG
>CAIVNT010000367.1 GCA_903907305.1 uncultured Ignavibacteriota bacterium | reverse complement strand
CCGTCCATCAGGCGTGCAGTAGAAAATAACTTTTGGTGTTTGACGGAATACTTTTGACAATGCCTTTTGATAATCCTTTATTTGATCTTGTTGTTCGCCGCTGTTGACCTTATTCTCTAATCCGATCACAAAAAGGATGTTTCCCTTTTCATCAACATATTCTAACAAGAGGTCCAATCTTCTTCTTTTATCCGTGCTCCATTCAGTTGTTATCCTAACGGACGTTACTCTCAGGACCGGCCAAGAGGCAGCGTATGATTTAAATTCGGCATTGTGTTCAATAAGATATTGAAGCCAAAGAAGAGCCGGTTTTATTCCTAGTTTGTGTGTTTCACTGGAATTAAGTAAAAAGCCAAAAACTGTTGACCATTCAACTTCCTTGAACACTTTTTCAAAGAATTCGAAGATATTGAAATCGTTGACGGCCTTCGACAGTCTTTTCTTGGATCGTTCATACTGTTCTATCTCATCGGTGGACAGAACTTCAGACAATGATTTTTCTCTTCTTCTACCCATAGGAATATCAATTACGGCGATTTATGATTGGGGTATGCTTTTTATAACAAGGTTTTTTTGACTCTCGAGCATTCAGTGCACGGTCAGAGTTTCTTTCCTTTAATTCAATTTAGAGCTTCATCAATTTGTCGATGATCCATACCATCCCTTTCGTATCTAGGGCACAATACGTTTCGAGATCCTTCCGCACTTTTGACCTTTCCTTTTCAGTAACTCCATATCCGAACGTCACTCTCAGGTATTCTTCACTCGCCGTCCCACCGTCCGCAATTTCCAATCCTTCATATCCTTTTCCCGTCAACGCCGGCAGCACTTTTTTAATGGACGCGCTTCCCATCTGTGAGTAATGATAGTAATAGAACGCTTTGAACGGATCGAGCAGGTCCACAATACGTTCCTGGATCTGTGAGTTCCATTTTTTGTATTCGGGAAATACTTCAACGGCTTTGTTCAGTTTATCCTTCTCAAAACTCGCATTATAGGTAACAATAGACCCTTTTGTCCCCAGATTTTTTTTCAGCAATGTCAGCAGTTCCGGTCGCGGGTCATTCTTTCCTTCAGCAAGGAATCCGACATGACGAGGTTTTTTTCCTCGAACATCCTGAATGTGAAGTGAGAACTGGAACGGGATCTGTTGATACGGTTTGGAATTGTCGAAGAGAGGTATGGCAGGACCGATGGTTTCAAAATCAAGGTAGTAGAGAGGGTATTCCAGGGTATCAAGGAATGCCTTGATACCCTTTGTATTGATATACGGTTTTCTGCTCTTGATACTGTCGATCTGTATCCTCTGTTTGTCGCTGAGCGCAACGCTCGACGGGACTTTCTTCAGGTCAATATACCCTTATTCGATCAGCAAGAATTTCATTGCGGCTTTTGCATAATACAGCGTGGTGGGATTATGTTCAGGCAAAAATTTCCAGCATACCTCCGTCATTGCACAGTCATACGGATCGCTGCAGTGCGGTCCTATCGGCACATTTGGGACTTTCTTCTGTGCTATTACATCGCGCATCCCTTTGAGATTCTTTTTAATTTCTGGCAGCAGTTCCATCACCCGTTCGGTAACATCCTCCGTCGCGAATAATTGCTTCGGATCAACATCCCCGCTCCGCACATACTGATTGTTAATGTGCATCAAATGGCACTTGCGTAGGTCGAGACCTGCCCCCGAATAGGTATACCACTGCAGCGCAAGATCGTGCAGATTGATATCCTTTACCTGCGTGGAGCTTTTTACCTCGATGATGTCCCACTGCTTCTTCCCGACAGGATTCAGAATATCGGCACGGGCATAACCGTTGTCAAACATGAACGCCGCTTCAAAGAGCGGCTTACGGTGTTTGATCAATTCCATGGAATGTTCGATCACCTGTTTGAAGTCAACGATTCCCTCAGCCACTTCCAATCCATCGGGGAACAGTTTCTTGGCAAATTCACCGACAATATGTCCCTGGTCGAAGATCGCCTGTTTCGCAGCATCGGTCTCCGGTATCTCATCCTTGGCATTATAATAATACCACAGCAGTTTATCGCACTGCAGTCCGTTAAGGTATTTGGATTTTGAAATGAAGGTTTGAGTTTTCATTTATTACCGCTCATTCTCGACCATCCAGTGTGAACCGTTCTGATCTGGCT
>CAIVNT010000366.1 GCA_903907305.1 uncultured Ignavibacteriota bacterium | reverse complement strand
GTCTTTTGAGAGGATGAATGACAATTATGAAAAGGTACAAAAAAAGGAGGAGAAAGAAGCCTGATAAAAATAATTGCTCACTTTATTGATGCCGCATCTTTTCGTAAAGTTCGTCAGGTGAACATCAAAATACGTCTTGCCTCCGACTGTGAAGGTTGTTATATTATAACGTGCATATCGTGCTTTTCATTCAATTTGGGCATTTTTATGAAACCAGGACTCCTTTCCACAAACGAAGTTTCAAACATGCTGAAGGTCAATGAGTCCACCATTAAACGGTGGACGGAAAAAGGATCTTTACGCTGTATCAAAACTCCCGGCGGCCACCGCAAATATAAGATGAAAGATGTTGTCGATTTCATGGACACCTTCTCGTATGATGTGACCGATCTCCTCGTCCCGGCAAAAGAGAATTTCAGCAAAGTTCCTGTCTCAACCGATTATGCCATCCTCACAAAGGACTTCTCCGCACTCTCCGAACTTTTTTATAATACAATGCTCGAAGGAAACAGAGAGAATACATTCCAGTTCCTAAATCTTCTTTATTCGAACAGGATCTCGCAGATCGATCTCTTCGATAAGATCGTTGTCCCTTCTTTTCAGAAGATCGGAATGCAGTGGTCCGTCGGCCAGCTCGGCATCGAACAGGAACATCTCGCCTCCAACACAGCGCTGCACAGTATTCTGAAACTGCAGGATGTGATCAGCAGGAGGCCGAAGCACGGGGGCATTGCACTCTGCGGTTGTCTGGAGGAAGAATATCACGAGATCGGCATTACCTGCGTCAATAACATACTCGACGCGAACGGATGGACTACCTATTATCTCGGTGCGAATCTTCCGGTGGAATCATTCGTTGACGCGATCGAGAGTTACGTTCCGCATATTGTCTGTGTTTCCACCACCACTCCGAAATCACAGAAACATGTTCTGCAGCAATGCAACGCGCTCCGTGAAACAACATCCATCATCAATGCAAAATTGATCGTGGGCGGCGGCATACCGGATGTGCTGAAGAAAAAACTTCCTGCAGATCATATCCCGTCATCAATCGCCGATCTGGTGATCTATGTGAACTCCCTCCCGATCACAAAGCGTGTCCATGCGTGAAGTTTTCGATCATATCGTGATCGGTGCGGGACTCGGCGGACTTTCCACTGCGTGCCTGCTCCAGGATAAAGGAAAGCACGTTCTGCTGCTCGAAGCCCAACATTCCGTCGGCGGCTGCGCATCGTACTTCGCACGGAAGAAATTCCTCTTCGACGTCGGGGCAACAACACTCAGCGGAATGAAACACGATCAGCCTGTGCAGCGTCTGCTGCGCCGATTAAAGATCGACATCGATCTCCTCCTCTGTGACCCGGGAATGATCATTCGGATGAATGACAGGACCCTGCACCGGTGGATCGACACGGAACGCTGGATCACCGAATGCGAACAATGCTTCGGTCCGGCACGCCAGCGGGAATTCTGGACACTCGTCCATTCCGTCGCGGATACTGCATGGACCGCTTCTGCATCACTCAAGAATCTTCCGCTCCAATCAGCACGCGATCTCCTCTCCATTCCGGGGATGGTCCGGCATGCATCGCTAGTTCCGTATCTCTTCCGTTCCGTACAAGATGTCCTGAAAGAAAGCGGACTTGCCGACAATAAGGATTTTGTCCGTTTCCTTTCGGAGCAGTTAATGATCACTGCGCAATCGGATGTACGCGACACGCCGTTCGTTGTGGGAGCAATGGGACTCGCCTATCCTTCGGACACTTGGTATGTCATGGGCGGAATGAATAATTTTCCACGACTCCTCCGGAAGAATTTCACTGACAATGGCGGGACATTATTGTTGAAGAACAAGGTCGTTTCTGTCGAAAGTGATATCGTTAAAAAAGTGACGACTGAGGATGGAAATATTTTCTACGGCAGAAATATCATCTCCAACGCGACAGGATGGGATAACAAAAGAATCTTCCCTGCACAAGAACAGTACTTTGATAAGGAATATGCATCACTCGGAGGCTGGGGCGCTTTTACAGGATATTACGGAGTTGAAGACAATCCCGGTATCGGCGACCATCTATATCAACAGATCATCCTCGAATCACCTCTGCCTCATTGCGGAAGCAATTCAGTATTTCTCTCCTTTTCCGCAAAAGATGATTCTTCCCGTGCACCGCAGGGATTTAGAACATTGACGGTATCTACTCACATCGCCGAACCTCAGCATTGGTGGAAGTTATCAGAACACGAAACAACCCGAAGAAAAGAAGAAATTGGTGCGGCGATGACCGACGTCCTGAACAAGCATCTTCCGTATTTCCGTCAAGCCGAGAAAGTTGTGGAAATGTTCGGAACTCCCATCACCTTTGCAAACTTTACACACCGATCATTCGGGCAAGTAGGTGGAATTCCTCAATCCATGCACCGTCCTCTTTTCTTCTGGCCGGGATCAAAGACGGACGAACGCGGTGTCTTTGTTGTCGGAGATACCATCTATCCGGGACAAGGCGCACCGGGTGTGATCCTTGGTGCGTTGAATCTGGCGGATCGGTTTGTAACATAAAAAAGGCGGACCGGAGTCCGCCTTTGCCTTCATCATCGACAGGAGCTTCACCGGGCTCCCGAAGAATTACTTGATCAACATCCTCGAAACAAAACGTCGCGACTACTGCGATGAATAAAAATCACTTCAGCAGCATCATCTTCTTCACCACACTGAACGAACCTGCGTTGAGTCTGTAGAAATACACGCCGCTCGAAAGAGCCGATGCATCGAACGATACATTGTACTGTCCAACAGTCGTATAAGCATTCAGCAGCATTGCCACTTCCTGTCCCACAACGTTGTATACCTTCAGCGAGACGTTACCGGAATTCGGCAGCGAGAAACTGATGGTGGTGGAAGGATTGAACGGATTTGGATAGTTCTGTTCAAGAACATAATTGACCGGCTGAACATCCGTTTTCTTTTCTGTTACACCAAGCGTACCATCGATGGAAAAGTTCTGAACGCCCGGCAACGGTGCTCCGTTGATATTATATGATGCATTCACCGTTGCGATGCTGGATTCGTTATATCCTGCTTTGTCCACGAACACGGAATATTGTCCCGGAGCAAGTCCCGTCAACGCGTAGTTTCCGTCCTGCGCTGTAATGGAATATCCTGCGACCTCGCCGTTACGGTATGCATAGACAACAGCGCCGCCACGGTTCGAATTGTTCTGATTACCGTTACCGCCGGTGAAACTGACATTGCCGGTGATCGCCGTATAACCGCTTGGTGCAAGTCCGAACGGTTTCACATAGATGTTGATATTGTCGACACTGTTCCCGTTCACAACAATTTTCGTTGCGCGTTTCCAGCGGACATTGAGTGTATCGTTCGCATAGAATGCCGGCGTATAATTGCCGAGCGGAACCGCCATCACCACATATGTGCCGGGAAGCAGTTCTGCAAATTTATAACTGCCGAGCGAATCGGTATCCGTCACATAGGCGCGGCCGATCTTGCTCGGATCCTGCACTCTCCAACCGTCGCGGAATGCGATCACACGGGAAGGAATGAAAATATTCTTTACAGAATCGATCACTGCTCCACTGATAGCGCCAAGCACAACGGGAGGAAGCGGTGACAGCGTAAAGTTCACACCAATCGTATCTTTCTGTGCTATCACTACCTGAGCAGAGAGCAGATTGGACTGTTCTTTATAGAATTCCACAGCATAGCCTTTCGCACGAGCAAAAACGATGTATCCGCCCGGAGGAAGTTTTACTGCATAGTTACCGAGTGAATCTACGTTCGCTTTGATCACGAATTCCGAATTACCTTCGAGTCTGAAATCACCCTTATTATATTCGAAGTATTTTCGGAAATTCTCGATACCGGCATTCATTCCTGAACCGATGTTCAATGCGAATTCAGCGCGCACAAATGAAACTCGTGCTTCAGCATTATTGATTGCAATTCCGGTCGTATCGGTGACTGTTCCGGTCACATTGATTCTGGTGCTGTTGATCGCACCGGGACCGCCGCGCAGAGTAAAGTTTGCAGAAGAGACCGCCGGCGAATCGATCACAATCACGCTGTCTGCCTTCGACACTTCGCGCTGACCGTTGTACCATTGGCTTTGAAATTTTGATGAAGGAGCATTCGCCCGGAGGAAATATGTTCCGGGATCGACACGGTTGATACGATAATTTCCGTTCGCATCGGTCTTCATATTGTAAGCATACGAGAACTGAAAATTATTCTCTTTCTTATACGCTTCGATGATCACATTCGGAATATTCACATTCAATGTATCGGTCACTTTTCCCTGAATGATCCCGTTCCCGCCTGCAACCGATACGATGAATTCCTGTTTTGCAACCCCGCCTTTGTTCGATTTTGCAACGATCGCCACACGATAGACACCTTTGACTGCGGGGGTCCAATCAACAACACCGGACACGGAATCAATTTTCACCATCATTGCCATTGCATTGTACATTGGTTCGGAGAAATACCGAACGACAGCATTCGGATCGTTTGAGACAGCTTTTGCTGTGTACTGGTATGCAATACCTTTTTGTCCGTTCGGATTCGGAACGGAAGCGAATTTCAAGTCATCCCGCACGATCTTGTTTTCGACCATCATTGAGGCATACGTACTTTGCAGAAATTCTCCCGCGGATAATTTGGCGCGGACGAAAAATGTGAACATTATTTTTGCACCGGCTGGAACCGACGGAACCGATGTTACCGAGAACCGGTTCACCGTGGAATCGATCTTCACGGGAAGCGTACCATCATTGTTCGTGCCGTAGACGAGATAATAATCGACCGGTTGAACAGGAGGAGTTTCCCATACCAATTTTATTTTTCCGCTGTCGATCTTTCCATCAAGACGGAAAGAACCGATGAGCGGAACACCCGGGACCGGAACAATAACAATGTTACTCAACTCTGTTGTAACACCTGTCTTCGCCGCAACACGAAATGCAATAGAACGCGCCGATACAGACATCACCGGCGGAACCGCATCTTCAAAAAATGTTGCCGAACCGGAATAGACAAGCACTGCGGCCGTATCCGGAAGCAGCGAGCGGTAAAGACTATACACAGTGCTGTTATTTGCCGTGAGCGGTTTGGACCAATTCAGTTTCACGTGACCGTTCAATTCGACTTTCGTCGCCGTGAGTCTTACTTCGGATTTTGTCGTCTGTGCAAGCAGAATCACGACGCCGAGCAGAACCAAAAGCAAAAGGGTAAGACGTTTATTCATAGTTCCTCCAAAAATATTGAGCTTGTTACTGTAATGTGTTCCTTAAAAATTCTATCGTCTGAATTCATCAGACGGTCCGAGTTCATCCCGCGCCGTTGGACAGAACCAACATCCGCGGAAGTAGTGCATATGAGAGTGAAAACGACACTACTCGTAATACAAGCATCGTACCAGAGTAAAAATGCTCTTTTTTAATAATTTTTGATGATTTTCCAACCGTCCATACGCAAATTTTGCATAACAAACGCACATTCTGCGTGCAAAGGAATCAGAATTGTAACGAAAAAAGGAGCTGTTTTCCGAGGTTTTTGGAATACGAAGGCTGTATCGAGACGCTTGATTGCGAAAATACGTCTATCTCTGAGGCAATATACACTAGGGCAAAGGCAGAAAACGAATATATTTCCGCTTTTCTATAATTGTTATACCGTTGATATGATGATTCGATCTGACCGGTTGTCTTTTCTTTAAGGTAGGTGTTCCGCGCATCCGACCTCAAAAATTCAAGCGTCACACTCGATGCGAGCGTCACTGCTCCTGCCCCCAATAATATCCAACCCGAGGTCTCTCTTCCTTGACGCAGTTGCTCCCATCCGGGAAAAAGCGCTGTCCTATACGTCACTGACGGCTGCTGCTGAAGTAACAGCCGGGAAAGAATGGACGATGAATCAGCAGCAGCATTGTTCCTCTGCAATACATATTTCACTTTTGCATCATTGAAAACGGAAAGTATCTTCGGCGATGTCAGCACAGGATCAAGTTCAAATGTTTCATCGATCTTCAGTAGAGAAACAAACCGGTCCTTTGCCGACGAAGATTTTCCCTGCGCTATCAGCGAGAATGCGATCCACTTCTCCGTCTGCACGCGGACGGAATCACTTAATCCCTGCTGTTCCTGCAGTCTTCGTGCTTCAAGCTCAGCGGAAATATATTGTCCGTTATTATAGAGGGACTCAATCGTCTGAAGCAGATATTCGCCGGAGAGATTCTGCGCCCGAAGATTTCCGATCAGAAGAAGCGTTATCAAAAAAAGAAGGACAAATTTATTCATTTGGTAAATTCAACCGTTAACTGGACTGTATCCTTCGCATTCACCATCACTTCTTTGACGATATCGGGGAATGATGTGTTCTTAAAACGAAAGATGTGTTTTCCCGCTGAGAGCATCATCGGCTTGGAAAGGGGTGTGGTCTCTTTGTATTGATCATCCACGAATATCTCCGCCCACGGCTTCACGTTGAAGCGGACAAATCCCGTCTGCTCGAGAAAATTTCCTGTCACAGTCTGCTCCCTGCCGGACTCCACCGTCACCATCTTTACGATCGGATCGAAGGCAGGATTTGTGAACATTACGGAATGAATGCCGGCCGCAAGCATGATCGGTTTCGCCATTGGCGTCTCACCGATAAATTGATTATTCACATACACTTTCGCCCACGGTGCACTCGTCAAAAAGATCTTGGCCGAATCCTTCGCTATGACCGGCGGGACCGCATTCTCACTTTTTGCTGGAGCAGATTCAACAACGTGTTTCGTTTCCGGCTTGTCAGCGATTGTTGAAGGTTTTCCGATGACCGAGACGGCAGAATCTTTGGTCACGGTCGGGATGAGACTTCCATCCGCTGTCGGTTCAGCCGGCTTATCCGCCAAAAATCTCATAAAGCCGAAAATAATTACCGCGCAAAGAATAATGCCGGCAGCAGCAAACAATCTTTTCCTTTTGGATATTGGAGCCGGTGCCGGACGGACGATTGCGGCCGATCCTTTCTCACCGAGTGCGTGCAGTGCTTCTCTTGCGGAGGAAAATCGTTCATCTTTTTTCGGGTGAAGCATTTTTTTAAGAAACTCCGTGAACTCCGGAGTGGATCTTGTTTCGAATTTTTTTACATCATCCGCTTTGAATGCCAGCACTTTTTTCATGCATTCGGAATAGGTGGAACCTTCGAATATCCGTTCGCCGGTGAGGATCTCCAAAAGCGTTACGCCGAGCGCGAACAGATCCGTCCTCGCGTCGATATCATCACCCCGCACCTGTTCGGGAGCCATGTATGCGGGAGTTCCAAGGACCATTCCCTCCATCGTGACTGTTGGAGACATGGTAACGTAGGCAAGACCGAAATCGGTCACTTTCAAAATATTCTGGTCGGAAACGAGAATATTCCCCGGCTTAATATCGCGGTGAATGATCCCCCGTTCGTGTGCCAGTGCGAGTCCGCGCAATACATGGATCGCGGCTTTCTTTGCAAAATCGATATCGTTGCGCACGCCGGCGGCGATGATATCTTTCAGTGATTTGCCGTGAACGAATTCCATGACGATGGCAGGAGCACCGTCGATGTCCGTAAGATCGTATACCTGCGCAATATGTTCGCTGTGGAGTGCGGCGCACGCACGTGCCTCTCGCACGAATCGCTCGCGCAGGTCAGGATCATTCGAAAGATGCTTATGAAGTACTTTCAGCAGTACATGACGGTGGAGCGATTCATCGAACGCCTTGTAGACGATCGTTGTTCCGCTTTCGTTGAGCTTCTGCTCTATTTTGAATTGTGCACCGTTCATTTTTATAAAAACATCTCACACAAAGTCACAAAGAAGAACAATACATGGAATTATTCAAAAATATCTCACGCAAAGTCACAAAAGAAAAGCATTAATTGCAATTATTAAAGAACACCGTTGATGACACGTTCAATACCGTCTTTAATGTAAGCTGAACCAAAGTTAATGAGCAGACCAAGTTTGAGGTTGCTTAACCGCAGATACGTTAAGAGCTGTTTTTTATGAACCGGAAGTACAGTGTCAACTGATTTTAATTCGATAATAAGTTTCTTTTCAATCAAAATATCTATTCGAAATGTCGAAGAGAACTGCTTTCCTTCGTAAACAACCGGAAGT
>CAIVNT010000365.1 GCA_903907305.1 uncultured Ignavibacteriota bacterium | reverse complement strand
CCGGGCTGAAGACATTGGAGATGTTCATTGTGCCGGACGGAAGGCTCTTCGGATAATTGTTGAATGTAATATTCCCGTATTGGGAATTATTGGTCAGCACTTTTTGACCAGCTGAATTTTTATTAAAGAAGATCGTGCCGTTGGAATTCGACTGAAAATATCCCATCGTGGAATTGATCAGTGAATCGATGACCTTACCGCCGAGTTCCAGAGTGAATGAGCCGACATTCAGGGGAGAATCGATGATAGCGAGGTTACCAAGCAGTGTAAGATTCTTGGAGAGCGCAAGAGATAACGGCCATGATTCGATTTTTCCATAGACAGTATCGGGCAGACCTGAACCCGTCACCATATTGGCATTCCAATAATAATAGTTGGCGTAGGGACTGAATTCTCGCACACCGGTCACCTGCACCGCTCCCGCAGCGCCGCTCGTTTCCAGTCCACCGTCATCCATCACATAGAACGATCCGTGATCGTTCAGTTTGAACTTTCCTCCGCTCCCCACAATCGTGAACGATTGAAAATTGTTTGCATCACCGATCTTATTATACCCAAAGAATGCCCCTGAATCGATCTCCATATCACCGGTCACGGTGATGAGATTGTTCTTCATCCCGACCATTGAGCCGGGCAGGAAATGATATCCCACACCTGAGCCGATCGTCCCCAACTGTTGAATGCTCCTGTCACCCGCGGTGAAGACAAATGTACCCTTGCTTCCGCCGCCGGAGGTTCTGATCGTTCCTGAAGCCCACAGGTCAAAACTTGTGCCGTTGTCGGAAATAGTTATCGTGGGAAACACTGAACCCGTAGTTGTGAAATCCACTATGCCGTTTTCCACCTCAAAGTACGGGACGGAAAGATTTGCCGTTGAGTTGAAAAGAACGATACTTCCGGTGCTGCCGGTGGACTTGACCAAAAACAATCCACCGACGCTGGTAAATTGTGAATTGAATTGGACCGGATTTATTTGGGCACCACTATTCCATGTGAAATTCTGAAAACTTTGATTCAGACCAGAAATAGAACCAGCTGTTGTTATATTATCTACGATACACTTCGCCGTACCGATCCATTCAAAGAGCGGAAGCGTTCCTCCGTTGATCCGGTGATAATATGAACCAGTACTCGTAACCTGTCCGGTTGCTCCGGAACCATAGTTAAATGTACCGTAATTCAAGAAGACCCCGGCAACGAGCATATCTGGACTTAAGATGACAGCACTTCCGTTATTGACAGTCATTGTCGCACTGTTCATCAGCGATAGTTGCCCGCCTGATTGAACAACACAAAATTCTACCGTGGTTGAAGTAGAAGCTGCAAGATTCAATTTCCCAAAAATTCTTAATTGAGAATGGTTTCCTGAAATTGACCATGATCCACCCGATAGGGACATGGAGTCAGCGCTTCGAATAATAAAAATATCATTGGGAATAGTGAAATTTGACGGGGCCGATCCACCTCCGGTGGAATCTGAGTTCCAGTTCGAAGGAGCATTCGGAGACAGATTTCCCTGCGAATAGTACGTTGTTCCGAATGCAGCAGAACAGGCGATGGCAAGCACGAAAAGAATGGAAAGGAAAGGTGTAGCAAAACGGTTCATCAACATTCCTAAAACAGGTTGAACAAATGGATCTTGACACACATCGTGTGGCTTAAACTGACATTTTTATTGGCTGACCATTGAAAGAAAGGAATGTAAAAGTCCTTTGAAAATAGAAAGCATGGAGTGAATAGTCAAGGAAACGATGTGTTATGAGGCACATAGTATAGAGCAGGTTTGACGCGGGACAACAGTTTGATTTGCACTAAAAAGTCCCTATAATTTCACCATAAATTGACCATTGACGAATATGAAACCGACCAAAATACTCTTTGTCTGCCTCGGCAACATCTGCCGTTCCCCTTCAGCCGCAGGGGTCATGAAAAAGCTCGCTACGGGACTCCCGCTCGAGATCCAATCCGCCGGGACTGCCGGTTACCACATCGGTGAGCTCCCTGATCCGCGCACCCGTTCCCACGCACGAAAGCGCGGATATGAATTGGTCAGCCGTGCACAGCAATTCGATCCTGCGAGACATTTTGAACAGTTCGACCGGATCATTGCAATGGATGCGAACAATCTTTCGGACCTGAAAGCAATGGACCGTGAAAAAAAATATCATCACAAGCTTTCGCTCATGACCGATTATTGCGAATCGATAGAGGTCGGCGGCGTACCCGATCCATACTACAGCGGTCCTGAAGGATTCGAACGTGTGCTGGATATTCTGGAAGATGCATGCGCGGGTCTTTTGAAGGATTTAGAGAATAGTTTACCGTCACCTCTACGAGGTCGTAGACCTTTAAGGTGACGGCCAATTCATCATCATGATGCTCGTAACACCTGACCTTCATCTTGAAGATAACGGTCATATTCTGCAAAAACCCACCATCACATGAACACAAACGAACTACTTGTCACACGTATCCAAACATCGTTGAATACGAACGTCCTCACTCTTGCTCCGCTCAGCGGCGGGTCTATCGCTTCAGCGTATCACGCAGATATTGAAGGCGGCGGTTCGGTCTTCGTGAAGATTTCACCTCAGCATCCCGATATGTTCCGCAAAGAAGCGAACGGACTGAACGAACTCCGCAGATCGAATGCCATCAAGATTCCCAGAGTGATCGTTGCAACGGAGGATATCCTGATACTGGAATACCTTCCCGTCACCTCTCCGGTCCGCCGTGAGCTATTCTTCGGACTCTTAGGGAAACAACTCGCACAGATGCACCGCACTGTTTCGGACAGGTACGGATTCACTGAAGACAATTATATCGGATCGACCGTGCAGAAGAATCAACCGTACAGTTTATCATGGAAAGAATTCTTTCTGGCGAACAGAATGGAATTCCAATTCCGTCTTGCGGAATCGAACGGCTATTGTGATAAGGAATTTTTGACACTGTTCAGGAAAATGGAATCGTTGAGCGACAAGATACTCGTTGATGACGGTGAACAGCCGGCATTACTGCATGGGGATCTGTGGAGCGGGAATTTTTTATGCACGGAGAATGATACTCCTGTGCTGATCGACCCGGCGGTCTATTACGGACACCGGGAAATGGATCTGTCGATGACGATGCTGTTCGGAGGATTTGACGGAGCGTTCTATGCATCCTATGATGAAGCATATCCGCTGAAGGATGATTGGAAGAGACGATGCAAACTATACTCACTCTACCATCTCTTCAATCATCTGAATCTATTCGGAGAGAGTTACTATCGGCAGATCAACGCTGTGATGAAAGATCTGCTTCGATAACGGCAGTTAGAATTTGAATTTCGGTTTCGGGATCTTGATCTGCGGAGCTTTGATCTCCGGCAGGGGAAGTTCACCGGATGCATTCACCGGAATCTCTACGGTGATCATCTTCAGATCTACGAACAATAATGATTTCAGATCAAATGAAACTGTCCTTTTGCCGCCGAGCACTGCTTTCGTCATATTCTCCGCCGATTTAAAGAATGACACATACTGCACTTCTACCGGAACGGTGAATTCTGTTGCAGCGTTCGCAATGAAATTGAATTTCAGCCCATCCCCCGCCACCACCTGTTGACCTTCAAGGAACAGTTTGTAATTCATTGAAATAAAATCCAATGAGACCGGATTGGGATTTTCTGCCTGAAAAATGACATTCGCTGTCACTTTTTCCAATGAAATTCCTGTCACATCGGTACGGAGATAGGTGATCTTCGGTTTTTTAAGCGAGCCTTCGGGAAGTCCGGAACAACCGGAAATGATGAACGAAGCGATGAGGACCGCGGCGAGAATGTATTTCATGAAAACCCCTGTGATGCGTGGTAGAATAAAACGGAATCAATACTGTCTAAAATTAATTCTTTAAAATATCATGGGAGAAAATAAAAAACAAGCGCAAAAATGATGTACACGGAAATAAGCTGAACTCCTTCAAGCCAGTTACTTTCGCCGTCACTGGCAATCTGTTCGGTGATGAGCGCTGAAAGTGCAATGGCAACGATCTCGATGGGAGTAAAGACAAGATCCATCGGCCGTGGACCGATAAAATAACTCGCAAATATCAGCATTGGCGACACGAACAGTGCAACCTGAATGCTGCTGCCGACCGCAATGCCTAGACTGAGATCCATCCTGTTCTTCATTGCAACCATCACCGCGGTGCTGTGTTCCGCTGCATTTCCGATGATCGCAACCACGATCACACCGACGAAGATACTGGTCATTCCCATTGCTTCCGCTGCATGCGTCACCGAACCAACAAGGATCTCACTCATCCACGCAACAAAAAATGTGGCAATAGATAGAACTGCAACCGACCTGCCGAGACTCCACGAGACATCTCGACCTCTCTCAACTTTCGCCGCTTCGGCAGCCTCTCCAGTAAACAGCTGCCGGTGTGTTTTCAATGAAAAGAGAAGACTTAATCCGTACGTGATCACCAGAACGATCGAGATCTCAACACTCAGATCGGCTTCGCGAGCTGCAACATTGCTTCCTCCGAAATAATGGAAGATCGCCGGTGCGATCAGTCCGATGGATGCAAGTGTCAGCATTGTGGAAAGAGTGCTGGCTCCTGCCGCACTGAATTTGAGAGTTTTATGTTTTAGTCCACCGGCAAGCAGCGATGCACCAAGCACCAATAAGATATTTCCGATGATGGAACCGGTTATGGAAGCTTTAACGACATCGTAGAGTCCCGCCCGAATCGCCATCACCGCGATGATCAGTTCCGCTGCATTACCGAACGTCGCATTCAGCAATCCGCCGATCCCCTCACCGGTTTTTTCCGCAAGGTGCTCCGTCGCTTTCCCGAGCCAGCCGGCAAGCGGAACAATTGAGACACAGGAAAAAAGGAACAGGATTGTCTCAGAGAAATGGAACACATATTCGCCGGCAATGGTCAACGGAACAAAGACCAGCAGCCAATCCAATGAAGGTTTTAATCGTAGCAGCATAAGATAGTACTTTTCAAAAATATATTACAAAGCTAAAAAAATATTTTTACATT
>CAIVNT010000364.1 GCA_903907305.1 uncultured Ignavibacteriota bacterium | reverse complement strand
GGCCTTCTGCGAGAACACTCGGTATTCTCCCGACGAACTGTTGGGTTTGCCGATCTCTCAGTCCAAGATATTCAACTGGCAGCTGCTCGAAGGGATCCAGACCAGTCGGCTGACGCTGAAGCAGTTTATGGGTTCTGTTGAGATCGAATATGTCACCAAGAATGGTGAGGTACGCTTCGGTATGCTGCAGTATGAAACGATCGAAGTGCATGAAATGCCCTGCATCCTCTTCTTTATTATGGATGTCACCACGGAAAAGGAACATGAGAAAGCGCTGATGGAGCGGTATGATATCTTTAAACAGCTCACCGATGCGATCGATGATGTACTGTGGATCCACGATACCGACGGACGGATCGTCTATTATAAGCCCTCCACCAAATATGCACCGTTCCCGCTGTCGGTCATCGGTAAGAAACCCTCCGACGACGGCCTGAAGGACATCTTCTCCACGAATATCCGGAATGTCGTTGAATCGAATCAGACAGTCATGTCAGCAGAGTCGTTTACCATTCACGAAGAAGATGTCCTGTTCACAATGCAGTGGACCCCTATTTGTAACGAGGCGAACAAGGTCATCGCTGTCTCTGTTATCGCAAAAGTTACGTCGCAGAAGGATGTGCACCAGCCCGAGACGGTCAAGCAGAACGAATTGTTCCAAAAGATATTTATGAAACTCCGGATGTACCGTCACGGGGAAAGTCTGCTGATGATCATTAATCGACTGCTCCTCTTCTCCCGGAATGCGGATCAGTTCTCGAAACTTGCATCGCTGGAGAACGGCGATACCGGTGAAACGAATATCGTCCGTAGGATCACCATCGTCATCAACGAATATCTTACCAGGGTCTATCCTGAACTGAACACGCTGGTGATGTATTCTCAGCTGCTGTCCGAATTATCGCTTCGTGAGTTCAAGGATAATTCGTTCCACAAGACCACCGAGAATATCCTGAAACTGAACAAATTCAATTATGACTATTTGAAAATGATCCTTTCCGGAACGGGAGGGAAGAAGCGCTCCCCCGGTCCGTTCCTGAATGAATCGATCGAACTGTTCTACCATAATCTCAAAGAACTGAAATCATCCATCGTCAAGCTCAACAAGAGCATCAAACAGAACTATACATGCGATGTGAACCAGACGGTCCTGGATGTTGTCCATTCCATCCGGTCCGATTCCGGTGAATACCGGATCACGGTCCATCCGATCGAAATGCAGCTCCTCGGCATCATTCGCCGGTCCGAATTGTCCGAAGTCGTAATGATCATTCTGAAGAATGCTATCGAGGCCTTCCCGCTGAATTCCGATCGTCAGGAGGGGCCGTCCATCGATATCATCCTTTCAGTGCAGGGTGAATATGCATACATAAAGATCCTGGACAACGGGCCCGGCATCGCCCACCACGTGAAGAACGAGATCTTTTCATTCGGTACGTCATCAAAGAATTCCGGACGCGGATTCGGATTGTACTATACACAGAACATCCTCAAAGAGTACGGCGGTGGCATCTCCTTCACGGAGAATGAACCGTGTGGTACCATTTTTACCATTAACCTTCTTATACCATGAAGAAAAAACTTCTGCACGTGAGCTCCTTGTAT
>CAIVNT010000363.1 GCA_903907305.1 uncultured Ignavibacteriota bacterium | reverse complement strand
GTCGATTTCGAAAATGAACTGAAGGAATATGAGATTGCCTAGGACCATTTTGGTTCTGATCGTGACCGCATTATGGAGTTCTGCGTTATATCCGCAGGCTCCCTCGCCGAAGGCATCGGAATATTTTCCGCGGAAGAACGGCGTCATCTGGAATTATTCGCAGATCGTTCTTGATACGCTCCAGCATCCGATCGATTCCACGTTGAGCATTCGGAAGGATCAGATGATTGGGTTTACGGTGATCGGCATGGATGGCATTGAATGGACAACGCAATGGATCAAAACAATTTCCGGGGGAGTTCAGGATACAGTGAAGTGGAGTACGTATCAGAATACCGTGAAACGATACTTCGAGATCGGGAAATTATTCCCTTCGCTGACGATCGATTCATTGGGACTTGGACGGTTTAACGGAACATATACCGTGATGAATTTTTCTTCCGGTGTGAACAGTGTTGATACCTTGATACGGTTTGATACAACAGTGACGATCGATTCAATGACATTTCCCGTCCGGTTCTCGTTCACTTCAAAAAAATTGGCAGAGCGGTCGATGAAGGTATCTGCGGTAACGTATACCGTCACGCCGTACGTCTATAAATTTGCAGTAACGGCGCTGTATCAGACGTTTATCGGTGCGATCAAGATTCCTGTTGCAGAGCTGTATGATTCCACATTCGTGGCAAAAGATACGTGGATCGTCCGGCGAGTTATCCCTTCGACGGTGATACCGACATCGGCTTCAACACTTGCGTTACTGGGAGTGGCAATTCCGGAAGTGAAGATCCCCGGCACAATGGATGAACTGCAGTCGATCGTGTTGGAAGTACGAGAAGAACCAAATATCGTCCGTCAATTCCGGCTGGAACAGAATTATCCTAATCCATTCAATCCGTCGACGACAATTTCCTATTTCGTTCCGGAACGGCAGACCGTGACAATGAGAGTCTTTGATATACTGGGAAGGACAGTTGCTGAATCATTGAATTCTTTGCAGGAATCCGGATATCATACGATCCAATTTCGTGGAGATGCCTTACCGAGCGGAGTCTATTTTTACCGGCTGCAATGCGGCACAGTCTCTGAGACAAGAAAAATGCTTCTTCAAAAATAAAGGTCCGATGAAAAAAATTACTAAAGAGATCCTTCTCAAAGCAAAACAATACGGTTTTTCCGACCGTCAGCTTGCTCATCTTTGGAAAACGGATGAGGCGAAGATCCGGTCACTGCGCAAAACAATGAATATCATTCCCGTCTATAAGATGGTGGATACGTGCGCTGCGGAATTCGAATCCAACACGCCATATCATTACTCTACCTATGAGCAGGAGAATGAATCGATCCGTTCCGACAAGAAGAAAGTGATCATCCTCGGCGGTGGACCGAACAGGATCGGGCAGGGAATTGAATTCGACTATTGCTGCGTCCATGGAGTGAAGTCCCTGCGCGAAGAAGGCTACGAAACGATCATGATTAACTGTAATCCTGAAACCGTCTCCACGGATTATGACACGACAGATAAATTATATTTCGAACCACTCACGGTTGAGGATGTGCTGAACATCTGTGAGTTGGAACAGCCCGAAGGTATCATTGTTAGTTTCGGCGGACAGACACCGCTGAAGATCGCAAAAGCACTCGAAGCGAACGGAGTAAAGATTCTTGGGACCTCTACAGAAGGCATTGACCTTGCTGAGGACCGCGAACGTTTCGGTGATCTGCTTCGCAAGAACAACATCGAGCATCCGAAATACGGTACGGCGTATTCCGTAAAGGATGCGCTCCTGGTGGCGGAAGAGATCGGTTATCCCGTGCTCGTCCGTCCTTCATATGTACTCGGCGGACGCGCAATGCAGATCTGTTACAACAGTGAGTCACTGAAAGAATATATGAAACTCGCCGTGGACGTCACTCCAGAGAAACCGATCCTCATCGACTGCTTTTTGGAAGATGCATTCGAATTCGATGTGGACGCGGTTTGCGACGGTGAAGATGTTCTCATTGGCGGAGTGATGGAACATATCGAAGAGGCCGGCATCCATTCCGGGGACAGTTCCAGCGTGCTGCCGCCGTACATGCTGAAGAATGATAAATTGTTGGAGATCATCGCCATTACCAAAAAACTTTCCTTCGCACTGCATGTGCAGGGATTGATCAATGTACAGTATGCGATGAAGGATAATAAGATCTATGTGCTCGAGGTGAATCCGCGTGCATCCAGAACAGTGCCGTTCGTTGGGAAAGCAACGGGACTTCCGCTGGCAAAGATCGCTGCAAAAGTGATGGTCGGTATGAAATTGAAGGATCTCGGTGTTCTCGATTTTGATTTCACAAAAGTGAAACATATGTCGATGAAAGAGTCGGTCTTCCCATTCAACAAGTTTCCCAAAGTGAAAATGTTCCTCGGACCGGAGATGCGTTCCACCGGTGAAGTGATGGGAATCTCGCAATCCTACGGTGCTGCCGTCGCAAAAGCACAAATGGCGGCGGGGAATCCTCTTCCGAAAGAAGGGACGATCTTCGTCAGTGTGAACAATAATGATAAGACCGCCGAGACCGTCGGTATTATGAAGGATTATGCGAACCTTGGTTTCAAGATCATCGCTACCGAAGGGACGACCAAATTCTTGAAGTCCAACGGCGTTGAGGCTCAGTCTGTCTTCAAAGTGAACGAAGGACGACCAAATATCGTGGACGCGATCAAGAACGGCGAAGTGCAGATGGTGATCAATACACCGCTCGGTGAAGAATCACGGTACGATGAATACTCCATCGGCTGGGCAGCGATCCAGCAGAAGATCGCATTCATCACGACGCTTTCTGCCGCGGCTACTGCCGTGAAAGGGATCGAACGGATAAGACAAGGGAAGATGAGCGTAAGATCGATCCAAGAATATCATCGGGAATATACATTCGGCACGGCACGGAAATAGAGTGTAACATCTCTAAAAAGTGTCACCCCCAAGAGCGAGGCCGTTGGCCGAATGTCCTGCCTTTCGGACTCCGCCTCGCAGGACTCAAAAAACGGAGATCCTTTTGGCGGTCTATTAGAAGCCATTTCAAAAACAAAATATTTTAATGGTGAGTTTGTCATTCCCGCCCGCCTAGTGAAATTTAGTGTGGCAGGCGGGGACCCCCGATAAGAATTCCGTTTTATGTTCCGCTTTATGGAATGCCGTGACCGCGGAATGCAAACAACGGCAAATCCTGCTCCGCGCGGAATCCGAAGAGCGGGACATTCGGGGGTGACAGAAGTGTTTTTGAGATGGCCTCTGGCGAGGATTCCAGCCAAAAGTTCCGCTTTATGAAATTCAACCTTGCGGGATTCTATAATGCGGAACATGTGTGAATGACATGCTACACGGAAATGTTTTTTTTTCATGAAAAGTCCGATTGAATTTTTCATTTTCATATTTTGTAAATTTTCAAATTAAATGCCTCGCATTAAACTCGAACTTCCGACACAATTCCATTTCACTACCGAGATACCAATCCGCATCTCCGATATCAACTACGGCGGTCATCTCGGCAACGATGCAGTGCTTTCCATCCTACACGAAGCGCGTCTGCGCATGCTTATCGAGCACGGGTGGACGGAAATGAGTATTGAAGGTGTGGGGCTCATCATGTCGGACTCCGCAGTCCTGTATAAATCTGAAGCATTTTACGGTGAATCGCTCCGTATACAGATCGGTGTGAAAGATTTTTCTCGATTTGGCTGTGATATTTATTATCTTGTCCGTGAACGTGAGAGTGGCAGAGAAGTTGTGCAGGCGAAGACCGGCATTGCATTCTTCAACTATCAGGAACGCAAACTCGCACCGGTCCCCGAAAAATTCCAGGCACAGTTCCGAAGCTGACCCCGCTAAATTTTCACATCTAACTTTCGTTTGCTATGATACTGTCATTCCGAACTTCCGGTTTACCGATAGCCATTGCCGCCGTATTCTTTACGCTCACAGTATATGGACAGGGATCGTCCGCCGAGAATCAACGTAACAGCGGATATTTTATGGTCGGCGCATCGATCGGCAATTTTTCGAACGGTGCAGGAACCCAATTTTCCGACATCTATTCCAACAGGAGCGTCACAAAGAATTATTCTGCCGGAATTGGTTCGCGGATGCTGCTCATTGTCGGAAAATATCACGAATTCACCGCCAAGGGTCATTCCATTGTGACGAATGTTGATGTGGAAGGAAACGCGGACTGGAAACAAAAATTCTATCTGGCAGGATTACGGATCAGGGGAGATGATCATCCGATCTATGTTGATCTTCTCTATGTGATGACACGGGCCGAAGAAGCGATCACCACTGTAGAACCGAAAGTGGAAGAGTTGACAAAGAGTTATACTACGGAGAATAAGGGGCTGGGAGCTGCTATTGGTGTTGCGATCAAATTTGCAGGAGCGCTCCACATTTTTGCTGAAGCGGAGTACACAACAATGACGGATCTCGGCAGGAATCAGTACGGACGGGCTAATCCTGAACTCGGCGGTATGAACCTCAACGCCGGACTACAATTGGCATTTTAATCTGCAGGTGAATCCATGAGAATATTTATTACCGCATTTCTGATCACCATTGCACTCTCTTCCTGCGAGCAGCCGGTGGAAAAGACCGAAGCGATCGTCTATTATTCCTCGCTGTTCATGCAGCCGGCGCGGGATTCCATTTTTCTCAATGCTTCCAACGAGTCGTGGTCCGTTTCGTTGATCGGCACTATCGTGAACACTTCAGAAAAAACGCTTACCAATTCCGGGATGATGACCGATGCCCGGTATACTGTCACAACTATCGACACAGCATATCTGACAGTGGATGCTGCAAAAGCGGTGTGGAGTTCAACAAATTCGGCGATTGCCTCGGTCTCGAACGGATTGATCATCGGGAAATCGCCGGGATATGCAAGTATCACCGCAAGGATCGGTACTACCGTTACCAAACCGCTCATTGTGAATGTCCGTGCAGTGAATACAGCGCCGGGTCTTTCTCTGGATCCGCCTCCGGCAATACTCATCTTTGAAAATTTCACGGCAGTAACAGGATCTGTACAGAGTCAGTCCAAACTGAGCGTACGTGAATCACAATCCGGATTTTATAACGCAACTGTTCCGTATTCATCCAACGGTGCATTTAGCGCGACGGTGACCGGATTGAACCAAGGGATTAGAACCATCGTTGCGCGTGCGGCTCATCCTGCGGATTCAAATCTCTATACAGAGCGTTCAAAGATCGTCGCGTATTATCTGCCGAATACTCCCGGTGCAAATACGATCGTGGGGAACTGGCTCGGCACCACGCTTCTGACAACGCTCAGAAAAGAATTTAATTTTTCCATTTCATACAGCATTCTCCTTACGCGATATGACATCAGCGGAAAATTGGACATTCAATTCGAAGGGATCGGCATGGTGAAGGATATTGATCTTATCGGAGTGTTGAACAGTAACGGCACGATCTCCGCATCATTGACTAAATCATATCAGGGATTCACCATCAGTGGAAAATTCAACGGGTATTTTAAGAATGATGGAACCGGTCAGGGGGAGTACAGTGCGCAGGCGACGAAGTCCGGAT
>CAIVNT010000362.1 GCA_903907305.1 uncultured Ignavibacteriota bacterium | reverse complement strand
GCAAAAGAAATCGTTGTCGTCGCGACGATCTTCTATTTATGAGGCAATGATGTTTTATGAAATACTCAGAAGCGGCTTGAATCCCTTCCGAAAATAAACGTTTTCATCCAGTCAAAAACAACAAGAATTTTGTTCTTCCAACTGACAAGTTTTGTCAGGTATGCAGAGCGCCAGAATATCCATGTGGAAAATCCTCGTCCTTTCACCTGCGGCAGATCCGCCAATGCACGGTTGCTCCCGATATATGCAAGCATCCCCCGATGATGATAAATGAACGGTTTTACGGGACGGTTCTTCGCGACGGCGTTCAGACATTTGGCAAGATAGTATCCTTCCTGTTGTGCAACCTGCGATGTTGCGGGAAGGAGATTTCCCTCGATCGTTGCACAGTCACCGAGCGAGTAAATATGTTTGAATCCTTTCAGATGGAAATATTCATCCGTCAGCAGCCGTGACCCGCGGTCTCTTTCGAATGGAAGTGATTTTACAAAATCTGTCTGCGTATTTCCGGTGGACCAGACCATCATTCCGTACGGCACGCGTGAGCCGTCCCTGAGAAGTATGTCGTCCGCTTCGACCTTCGCCACCTGAGACTGCAATCGCACGGAAATTTTCTGACGCTGAAAGATCTTGATCGTATATTCACTGAGTGCCGCATCGAATGTATTCAGCAGAGCATCACCCGCTTCGAACAATGTAATACTCACATCCGGAATGACATTCGGATATGAGTCGACGAGATCCTCCGTTAAAAAATCGTGCAGTTCGGCCGCGAACTCCACGCCGGTGGGTCCTCCGCCGACAACAACGAAGTGGAGCAGGCGTTTCCGTTCTTCGAACGGAAGATTCGGTGTGCTGGCCCGTTCAAAGTTTTCGATAATGCGCTGCCGGATCGCGCGTGCGTCCGTCAATTCTTTCAGGAACAATCCGTACTGTTCCACTCCTTCTATGCCGAAGGTATTGCTCACCGCCCCCACACCGATGATCAATTGATCGAACGGCAGATCGAATTCATTTCCGTCCAATGCATTCTTGCAGTGGATGGAATTCTTTTCGGCATCGATGCCGGTGCAGTACGCGTGATAGTACGTGATGTTCTCTTTCGCGCTGCGGATCGGTTCGATGATGGAACGGAATTCGATCGTTCCCACCGTTGTGCTCGGAAGGAGAGGAGTAAAGATGAAATGGTTTCTCGGACTGACGACAACAACATCGTATAGATGAGTATCGACACCTTTTAATGTACTGAAGGAGCCGAATCCGCTTCCAAGAATGATCAGTTTTTGTTTTTTCATACATATGCCATCCAATATCAGATAAATCACTCTTAAATTACGTATTTTTTGGCAGAATTTCACGAAAACAGGTGTTGTGAAGCACATCGTGTGTTAAACTAAACAATACAGTATATTGTCAAAGAAGCCTTGAGTACAACAACGATTTTTAAAACATCTTCAGGAGATACGTTATGCAGTCTCGCCGTTTGTTCTTCGTTCTGATCGTCTCTGTGATTCTTTCCATCGGTATATTCGCGCAGCCGCCCGGCGGCGGAAGAGAAGGCCGCGGTGAGGCACAGATCAAGAAACTCCAGGAAAGAGTAGGATTGACCGATGAGCAGACGGCAAAAGTGAAAGAGATCATGCAGAAAGCACGCGAGGAAGGGCGAAAAGCGTTCGAGAACAGCGACGGCGACCGCGATGCGATGCGCGAGACGATGATGAAGAGCAGAGAAAAGACCGATGCAGAGATCATGAAACTGCTGACGAAAGATCAGAAGCCAAAATTTGAAACGTTGAGAAAAGAACAGAAGAAAGAAATGGAAGAACGAATGAAGGAACGACAATAAACTCATTCCAATCACACACAGGAGTTATTATGAAGAACAAAAAATTATTGCTCGTTACTGTTGTCATTGCCGGATTGTTTGTCACCGGATGTGATAAGAGCACGGAACCTACGGATAATTCCGTGTTGTACGAAGATGCCGCAGAAGCGATCTCGGCAGCGGTCGGAGATGAAAGCGGCGGCGCTACGGAGAATTTTGCCGACGTGATGATCGCCGGGGGCGGCGGTGCATTTGCAACAGCGGCACCGGTAATGGATGGTGCGGATCTGGTCACTGCGGGAACACCGGTGTATGATTCTACCACGGGATGGTGGTCTGTTTCGGTGAACCGCTCAGCGGACAATGCACTCGTACATCGTTCGATCACACGGGAATACCGGTATCAGTTCCAAAAGAACGGGACTGTGCAGAGGAACTTCGTCACCGGCAGCGATACTGCCACCGGACTGAAATTCAGGATCGTCAGCGGTACGGGAATGATGAAGAATCCGCGTGTGTCTCATTTGCTCACCCAATTGAAAGGCGCGTGGACATCGTCCAATCTGAATAAAGATACCGTGACGATCACGTTGGATAGTGCATACGTTCGGTCTTCGATTGATACGATCATGACGCGCAACATGATCAGGACGCATACCGGAACACTGACGTTGAACAGCGTGAATATAAAAGCTCCTCGCTATCGTCCGTCAGCACCTGCTCAGTGGCGCGCCAATTTCCATCACGCCATCAGCGGCACGATCGGCGGAAATTACACCGCAACGATCACATTCCAGCGTGGCGATTCCTATAGGGAACGTTCTATCAACCGCGACTTCACGGTCACAGTCGGTGAAGGTGAAGGCGCGCTCTCCATTAACGGAGGGGGAAATTTCGGGATCGATCTGCACGACGGACAGCGGAAACAATAACAAAGTGTCATCAGTGACCGAAAGGGCAAGCATTTCTGCTTGCCCTTTTCTATTTTAGGGCATAATGAGAAATCGTATTTTCTTTCTTGCACTATGCATTGCATCGGCACTGAGTGCGCAGATTCTTTCTTTGCCCGAACGGAAAGCATCAGCACTGACCGGCAGTCAGCTCTATTCGAAACTGTCGGGTGTATCCCTCGCGGCACGGGAAGATTCACTATTCAATATCATTGCGCAGGGAAACATCCCGGATTTTCTGAGGACGCTGAAAAAGATCTCTACGGTCAAAACGATCAACGGAACAGTCTACACATTGGAATATTTTGTCACACCGGATTATCTTGCACTCGGCCATGACACGGATTATGTTCTGATGCCGATGACACCGCTCCTTGCACAGCGTCTCGCGAATATGCTGAAGTGTACATTACCGACCGCAAAGATGGTCGATCAGATCTACATCGCCGCTGCGTTGAAACTTCCGCCGCAGCCGATCCCGCCCGATGCGAATATGGTCACTGTGCCGAGATTCTACCAGCATAACGATTCGGTGAGTGCGCTGAGAAAACCATTGCTGCAGTCCTTTCCGCTTGGAACTCTTGTCGGCGGGACGAAGAAAGATGTGGTGATCGATAAGAAGGTCTATTCGTGGATCAAAGGATCTGTTCCGAGACCTGTCGTTATTTACGGATGGCATCAACTGAACGGCGTACCGATCCAGTCGACATACAACGGACATGAAGAGACATATGCCGACTACAGTCACGGCATCCGTCTTGTACAGAGAATGGCGAAGATCAACGGCGCGGATATTTCGCTGATTGACATCCTTCAGGATCCGGTCTATTATCAGATGCTCTGTGATACCGTCCTGGTAAAACCATATTACGGCAGTTTGACGGGAGCCGAACGGATCCCTGAACCTTCTCTGAACATGTTCGAATTGAAACAGAATTATCCGAATCCGTTCAATCCAACGACCAATGTTGAATTTCAAATCGATACAGAAACGCCGGTGTCGCTGAAGGTCTATGATGCAAATGGACGCACTATTGCAATACTCGTTGATGGATCGTTGCAGCAAGGGAAGTATACCGTTCAATTTGGGAACGACAAACAACATCTGGCTTCGGGAATTTATTTCTGCCGCATGCAAACCTCGACCTTTTCCCAGACACAAAAGATGGTCCTGCTTCGATAGAACGATACCGCCTAACCTTGACGATTGTCGAAATATTTCTGCCGGTTGTTCCCGTTTCCTGCAAATCGTTGTATATTGTCGCACCAAAAATTTAGGAGAATCCATGAGATCATTCATGTTACCGGTGTTTGCACTTCTGTCGTTTGCGATTGCGCAGGAAAATGAGGCGTTGAAATATATCCAATATGATACGGATGTCATCACTCCTGCCGAATATAAAACGCGGCGTGATTCCGTGATGAAGATGATCGGTTCGGATGCTGCCGCAGTGTTTTACTCCGCGCCGGAACGGATGCGGAACGGCGATGTGGATTATCTCTACCGTCAGTCTGACAATTTCTATTATCTGACGGGATTCACTGAACCGAATTCCATACTGATCCTGTCTCCCAAAGGGATACGCGTGAAAGTGACCGACACCACGACAGTGACCTCAAACGAGATCCTTTTTGTGCAGTCAAAGAATCCGATGGCGGAAGCATGGACGGGACGGCGCTACGGCACCGAAGGGGGAATGAAACTGATCGGTGTTCAGCTGGCGGTGGTGAATGAAAAATTCAAATCGGTGTTTCAGCAGACACTCTTCTCGGGTATCAAATATCTGTACGTGCAATCGATCACTTCCGATGTTTCGGGCACACTAAAAGATCTATTATCGCCCGTACAATTATATATTGATAACGCAAAGAGGAACAATTCCAAGTTAGAGTTGCGTGACCCGAATGCGATGGTGCACACGATGCGCATCATCAAATCCAAACAAGAGATCGACATGCTGCGCAAAGCGACAGAGATCAGCGCTATTGCACATCAACAGGCGATGGCATCCGTTGAACCGGGAATGTTTGAATATGAACTGCAGGCGCTGTATGAATATGCGTTCCAACGGCAGGGGGCGGAGTATTACGGTTATCCGTGCATCAACGGAGCGGCGGAGAATTCCGTGATCCTTCATTATAATTCCAACAGGAAGAAGATCAACAACGGCGACATCGTCCTTTCGGACTGCGCCGCGGAATACCGCGGATACTCCAGCGATGTGACCCGTTCGTATCCCGCAAACGGAAAGTTCACCAAGGAACAGAAAGAGATCTATCAGATCGTACTGAATGCGCAGAAAGCGGCGATCGCAGTGATGAAACCGGGAGCGAACTGGAGTGATGTCTCCGCGGCGGCGGATTCGGTGATCGCGAACGGATTATTTGCGCTCGGTATCACAAAACAAAAAGAAGGAATAAGTTTCAAGAAATTCTATAATCATGGACTCGGTCACGCGGTGGGACTAAATGTGCACGATGTCGGACAGCCAACACTTGCCGCGGGTATGCTCTATACAGTGGAACCGGGAATTTATATACCGGAGAAGGCAGACGGAGTTGACGCAAAATATTTTAACATCGGCGTCCGTATTGAAGATGTGCTGCTGGTATCGGAAACCGGAAGCGAGAATCTTTCCGCCGCCGCGCCGCGTGAAATCAATGACATCGAAACGATGATGAAGAAAAAAGGGATCGGCAATCAGCCGTTGAAATAGAATATTCGCCACAGAGAACACAGAGGTAAATATTAATATTCTCTGTGCACTCTGTGGCATTGTTTTATGCATGTTCCTTCTCAAAATCCAGCAGCCACTTCTTCCTCCACAATCCTCCTCCGTACCCTGTCAGTGTCCCGTCATTGCCGATAACGCGGTGACAGGGGATCACGATGGAGATCCTGTTGCATCCGTTCGCATTCGCTACTGCGCGGACCGCTTTCGCATTCTTCACGCGTTTTGCCTGTTCCTTGTATGAGACAGTCTCACCGTACGGAATGGTATGCAGCTGTTTCCACGCTTCATTTTGAAAATCTGTTCCCGGAGTGACGAGAGGAAGAGTGAATTTTTTCCGCTTACCGTCGAAATATTCCAGCAACTCTTTCTGCAATCGTTCCAAATGTTTATTCATGCCGAATAGGATCGTCCCGTTCAATCGTTTACGAATATCCCGCAATTCCCGTTCAAGCATTCTTCTGTCCGTGTATTCCAGCAGACAGATGCCGTCGTTCGTTGCGCAGGCGAACATCGGTCCCAGCGGAGTGGTGAACCGGGTGATGGTGATGACGGCTGTGGTTGCATGAGCGGAGGGCGCTGTACCGATGAGCGAACGGAATGCATCGCTGAATCCGCTGAGCGATCCGTATCCGCTGTCAAACGCTGCTGTGGTGATAGTATTCCCTTCCGATAATTTTTTGAATGCACTGTTGATGCGCATCATCCGCTGATATCCCTGAAAGGTAATGCCGTGATTTTTTTTGAACCAGCGGCGGACCTTATTCGGTTCGATGTTCATGGAAAGGAGGTCGCCGTCCATTAGTTTTACCAACGGGTTATCTGTTATACGTGAAAGGACCTTCTTGATCTCCGCGGGAGCATCGCCGGGAATGGTCATTGGGGAACAGACTTTGCACGGACGGTATCCGTGCAGAACAGCATCTTTTTGCGTGGAAAAAAATTCAACATTTTCCCTCTTCGGTTTACGAGCCGTGCAGGTCGGGCGGCAGAAGATTCCGGTCGTTTTGACCGCTGCGTAGAACGTTCCTTCGAAAGAACTATCTTTCTTCAGCAGCGCCTGATACATAGTGTTCGGTGTCAGCTTCATGGTTTTTTATGAACAATATAGTTCTTCCTGCGGATTGGTGACAACCGAAAAATTGACAAGGAATTTTTGTAATTACTCAGCGTAAAAATATTTATAAGATTAACGACTTAGGACTTGTACTTTTAAGCAACACTTCATATATTTTGTTCATGCAAAGCGATGAACAAAAACGTAAACGAGCATCAGAGCTTTATGACCAAG
>CAIVNT010000361.1 GCA_903907305.1 uncultured Ignavibacteriota bacterium | reverse complement strand
TGATTTTTCTTTTAATGGGTTTCCATTCTTTTTGTCAATGATGTCTCAATATTGATCAATGAAATGAATGATGAGATTTTGATCTTTATTCTCCACTCTCCATTAACCACTATCAATTAATCGAAATCAATAGCTTACCTCATTCGGCATTAGAATTTTAATCCAAATCCTCGAACTTTCCCTTGTTTGAAAAAATACTTCCAACCATATCTTTATAGTGTGTCACGTGATCAACCTCATCTTTCGCTATCTTGGAGTTTTGATGCAGTCCGTCCAGGACGAATTCCATCGCGGAGGCAAGATCGAATTCGTTGCTTGTATCAAGCGTAAAATATTTTCGCGTGATGTCGTAGAGCGTCGGGATGCGGTTCAGCTCAGCGTAGTAAGAAGCGAACGGCATATCATCCGCCACTTCGATGGAGTTGCCGGATTCGAACCAATGGACGATCTTTCCGTATTCGCTCGTGTCCTTCTGTTCCTGTCCCTGCGGCGCACGTTTTTGTCTCTGCAGCGGATCAGGAAAATACTTCTTAAAGACCTCACGTGTTGCTTTTCCGATCAGCGCTTTGCCTACCTTCAATGAACCTTCCTGTTCGCCTTCGAAGACGAGTTCCACTTTTCCGGTGATACCGGGGAGTGCGTGGGGAAGATCGCACATACGGGGGACGATATGATTCTCGTCCAGCATAATAGAACGACGCTCTGCGTTACTCACGAGATTCTCCATCGCTGCGATGGTCAGACGCGCGCTGACCCCCGATTTTTGATCGACGAATTCACTCTTGCGCGCTTCGAATGCAATATTCTCGATGATCTCTTTGAAGTAATGCGGCATATGCAGCTGCAGTCCTTCACGTTCGACCCACGCTTCCTGTTCCGTGATCAGGATAGCATCATCCAATGAGCGGGGATAGTGTGTGAGGATCTGCGAATCAATTCGGTCCTTCAGCGGTGTGATGATGCTTCCGCGGTTCGTGTAATCCTCCGGATTTGCGGTGAAGACGAGGAAAACATCCAGCGGAATGCGGATGTTGAATCCGCGGATCTGGACATCTTTTTCTTCCAGGATGTTGAAGAGACCGACCTGGATCCTCGGCTGAAGATCCGGCAGTTCATTAATGGCAAATATTCCGCGGTTACTGCGGGGAATCAGACCAAAATGGATAGCCCCTTCGTGCGAATAATGCAGCCGCTGTGTGGCCGCTTTGATTGGATCGATATCGCCGATCAGATCTGCAATGGTCACATCGGGGGTCGCGAGTTTTTCGCTGAAGCGCTGACTTCGATTGATCCATTCGATCTCTGTTTCATCGCCGAATTTTGCGATCTGGTCCGCGCCGAATTTACTGACAGGGGAGAAAGGATTGTCGTTGATCTCGCTCCCTTTGATTGTCGGAATATATTCATCCAATAATTGAGGAAGTTGGCGGATGAGTCTGGTCTTCGCTTGTCCTCGGAGTCCAAGCAGAATAATGTCGTGCTTGGCAAGGATCGCATTCACCAGCGCAGGAATAACAGTCGTTTCATAACCGACGATCCCCGGAAAGAGCTCTTCATTATTGCGGAGTTTCTTGATAAGATTGGTGCGAATCTCATCCTTTACAGAATGAACGGTGTATCCGCTCTTTTTCAATTCACCGAGTGTGACAGGTCTGCTCATTTTTTCTTCCATTATCTCACACAAAGTCACAAAGAATAAATGGGAATTCAATCTTTAGCAATTTACCCATTCTTGACGGACTTTGCATCCTTGCGAGAGTAGTTTTTAGTTGTAGCTTTAATATAGGTGTGCGGTGAACAAAAATCAATTTCTTGGAATTGGAGGAATGTTCACTTATTTTGTTTGAAAATGTTTATGCTGTGCAATGAATTCGCCTCTATATATAGAGAGAATGACGCCATCCATGCCAAATAAAACACTTATTCTGAGACTTAGTTCCATTGGGGATATCATTCTTTCCTCTCCATTATTAAGAGTGTTGAGAAGATCCGTCGGAAATTCTGCGCGTGTGGATTTTGTCGTCCGGAAGGAATATGCGGAACTGGTGCAGTTCAGTCATCATCTTTCCATTGT
>CAIVNT010000360.1 GCA_903907305.1 uncultured Ignavibacteriota bacterium | reverse complement strand
GCATTGGTGAAAGGTTTTGCGATATAATCATCGGCTCCGATCTCCATTCCGCGCCGGAAATCGTTCTGGTCCGTCTTGGCCGTCAGAAAGATGAACGGGATCCTGGCGGTATTTTTTTCCTTTTGAAGTTCGCTGAGCACTTCAAATCCGTTCCGCTCCGGCATCATCACGTCGGACAGGATCAGGTCCGGATGGTGACGCTTCGCCTGTTCGATCCCGATCAATCCGTTCTCCGCTTCAAGCGTCCGGAAGTCTTCGATCTCGAGCAGTTCTACAATATTTTTGCGGATACTTTCTTCATCTTCTATTACAAGGATCGTTTTCATATGCATATTAGGTCGGTTGAGTTGATGGAATCTTTACGGTAAATGTTGTTCCTACGTTGACAACACTGTTCACGGAGACCGTGCCGTTGTGAAAATCGATGCACCGCTTTACGATGGTAAGGCCGAGTCCTGTTCCCGGAATATTCCCCACATTGCCCGCACGATGGAACGACTGAAAGAGTCCCGGCATATCCTCTTCCGGTATTCCTATGCCTGAATCCTTCACTTCAAAAATGATCGATGTATCATCACGGCGGACGGATAATATTACGGCGCTGTTCGGCGGTGAATATTTCGCCCCGTTCGTGATGAGATTGGTCAGGATGTGTCTGAGCAGTTTCGCGTCGACGGGAGCTGTTCCCACATCGGGAGCAGAATGGAATTCGATCCTCTGTTGATGCCGGGCCACCAGCGAGTTGAGTTCATCAAGCAGCTGTTCGCACAATGTTTTTATTTCAAGTTCTTCCGGTATGAAGTCCAGCCGGCCGGCCTCTGCACGACCGATCATCAGCACATCGTCGAGCAGCCCGTTCATCCGGTCGATACCGTCACGGATACGGACATAATGCGTCTTGATCTTCTCCTCATTCGCTTCGCTTTTTTTCTGTCCGTATCGTTCGATCAATTCCATACTCGAAAGGATGGTTGCGAGCGGGGTGCGGAATTCATGCGATACCATCGATACGAACCGCGACTTGAGATCGTTCAGCTCTCTCTCCTGCTGCAGCGCGCTCCGCAGTTCCTCTTCTGCAAGTTTCTGAAAGGTGATGTCGGAACTGATCCCGAGAACAAGTTTGGCGCCGGATGCGTCGATAAGCGGTTTCTTCACTGTCAAATACGTATGAAGCTCTCCGCGGGTATTCATGAACTCCTCTTCCATCAACGCCTCGTGCTGCTGTTCGATCACCTGCCGGTCGAGCGCAATGGCCGCTTCCGGATGATGCGAATGATCGAAGGATGATAAATTGTTCTGCGCTATCAATTCCTCTTTGGAGATGCCGAACAGGTCCGAAAACGCCTGGTTCACCAAACGGACATTACCGTTAATATCCTTCACGGAGATCAAATTCGGAGTGGTGTCGAGGACCTGATTGATGAACTGCTGCTGTTTTTCCAACCGGTCCGATACTGACCGAATTTCCTCTATCATCTTGATGCTGTCCAGAGAAAGGGAGGCATAGGACGCAAGGAACTGCACGATCTCGAACTCTTCTTCGGTAAAATGTTTCCCGCTCAAGCGGTTGATGCATACCGCTCCCCATGCCCTGTTCCGCAATCTCACGGGAACGACGATCAATTGTTCCTCCTCCGGGGAAACACCGGCGGGATAGACCGCCCTCACGTCGCGATGGGCATCGTGCACCAATTCGCCTGAACCGCTTTCGATCACGGCACCCATGATCCCGTTACCGATCGGTACGGTCCATTGATCAAGTTCATCTGTTGTCTGCCGAACACCGCGAATGATCGACGGACGGAGGATCCGAAGATCGTGATCGACTCGATAGAGGGAGACCATATCATGTTCGATCATTCCGTCGAATGTATCGGCAATGAGATGCGCGACATTCTCTTCGCTCTGCGCCGTGATCATCTTTTTGGTCACATCCAGCAGCGTCTTCCGTTGAAGCGCAAGGCGCGCCACTTTATCCTCGGAGAGTGTGCGCCGCGTAATATCGCGGATGGATCCCTGCATGACGAAATTCTTCTCTTCGTTCCGCTTCACTAACTGAGCATTCAATGAAACGATCACGAGTTCGCCGGATTTCGTTCTCAGTCTCAAACCGAAATCCACGACTTGTTTATCGCGCGCAATACTCCGTCTGAATTGCTGAAGTTCATTGGGATCATCGAAGAACAGAGAGGATGATTTTCCGATCAGTTCAACCCGCGAGTATCCCGAATGTTTTTCGATGGACGGGGTGATCTCTGTGATAATTCCATGTTGATCCGTCTGTACGAAGACATCTTCGACGGATTCGAACAATTCACGAAGTTCCTTTTCACTCCGCGCAAGGTCCTGTTTCAAATGCTTCCGCTCCACGCGGGATGTCATCAGTTTCCTCAGTATCCAAACCGAGAGGATCAACACAAGGGCATACGAAACCAACGCCCACCACTGCAGGTACCACGGCGACATAATACGGAATACGAATTCCGTCGGTACACTTTCAGCAAGACCGGTCTGCTGAGCAGTGACCTGCAGGGTATAGAACCCATCATTCAGCTGAGGGAAAATGAACTCATTGTCCGGAGACGGTTTGGACCATTCTTCGCCAGCTCCGAGGAGTCGCATCCTGTACAGGATCTTTTCAGCAGGAAAAGTGAGTGCGACTGCTCGAACGCTCAAATAACTGCCATTTTTGAATTCCACATTCGCATTGGTGAACTCAACAGGAATATCGTTCATCGTACAGCGGACGAATATCGGTTTCGGTGTCCTATCGAACACCGATGACTGTACATCGATCGAGCACATTCCGTGCGCAGTACCGATCCATACCATTCCGGAATCATCGGCAAGCATGCAGCGCGGCGACATCGCCATGCTAGTGAGTCCGTCCCAGGTCATATAGTGAGATAGTTCTCCTTTTTTGAACCGGTACATTCCATGGTCGGATCCGATCCAGATATTTCCATTCGGTTCCTTTGTCAATGAAACGATCAATTTGCCGTTGAGATCGTCAAGTTTGGACATCCGCGAAAGCGATCTGTTTCGATACAACCAAATACCGCTGTTCGATGCAAGCCACAATGTTCCATCCGCATCAATGCAAAGATCATTCACGGTAAGATCCGGGCGGTCCTCGGGAAGCGGCCGTGCACTGATATCGATAAAACGATCGGACCCTTCATGATATCGGTAGAGATAGGATGATCCGACACCCGCAGCATACAGCGATCCATCAGGGAATTGCCGGATGATATTGATGTGGCTGTTGATCCCTCTGGAAGAATCATAATAGACCGCGGCCGAGCCATTCAACCGGAATATCCCCGTGGTACCATCCTGACAGAACCAGATCCTGCCTCGTGAATCGGCGTACATATAGTCGATCAATCGATTGTTGTTAGGTGCAACAGGAATCCGCTCTATTCCAGACGGTGTGTGTTTCGTGATGAACGCATCGCGGTATCCCACCCACATAGTATCACCAAAGACCGCAAGACTCAGCATAAGGCTTTCGGTATTTTCGTACACCGTCTGCGCAGTGATTCCTTCCGGTGTCCGCTGCAACCGAGAGATATGCTTCCCATCCGCGGCGAGTATCTCTCTTCCCTTTTTGATGACCGACATCATATATAAATTGTTGTTGCCCAGTGAGAGCGGCTGAACATATGTTCTTCGGAGAAGCGCGATCCCATCATCAGAGCTGACCCATAACTCTTCTCCGTTCCCGATAAAGACGCCGTTGATGACCGCGAACGGAAGCGAAGGGACTTTGTTTTCAACCTTCAATGAAGGATCGATGATGTGCACACCGTTCTGCCAGGTTCCGGCGATCAATCTTCCATCATCATTCTCGGCTAACGAGGAGACCCCGGCCAACAGCTGCACGGTCTGCCACCGAAGACTGTTCCCATCACTTTCTGATTGAAGCGTGAAGATGCCGGTACTTCCTCCGGCCAGCATCTCTCCCCGCCGCGACCTGATCACCGCGTCGATCAGAAATCCTCCATTGCTCACTTCAAGTCTGTTGAATCTATTCCGGGTCCGGTCGAAAGAAAAAAGATATCCCCGTTCCGACACGACCAACAGACCGAACACCGGATGCTCGAAGAATTGGAACGAGCGCACATAACTGTCCGCGCGGTACTGCTCGTCAAAATAGTACCGGTGGATACGATGGTCACGGTATTCAACAACGGCATTCGGTTCACTGATCCATAATGTTCCGTGTGTATCTTCGTAGATCTGTTTAGGATAGAAGAGTGTCGAATCGGATGGATGTGATCCGCCGGGTATGGCAACACTGAAGACCGGTTCGTAGCCGTTGTAGAGCATGGAACAGATCCCGAGATCCGTGACGATGAGCAGTTGACCTTTCCGTGTGAGGAAAAGATTTTTGATATACGTGCTTGGCAGGTTGCGATCATATGCGGTGAATTGTTTCCCGTCGAACCGCGCCAACCCGCCGTCGCTTGCGATCCAGATAAATCCATGGGAGTCCTGAATTATCTGTTTAGTAAGATTGCTCGGCAGACTGCTCTCATCGTTGTACACCACCGTCTGATACTGCTGAGGCAACAGCATCACCGGCAGAAATACGATCATTCGTACTGAACTCTTCAACCATTCTTTGATATGGAGCATAATGCTATTCATTCTTCGCGGTAGGGTTTCTCTGTAATGATCTCCTTGGATACCGAAAGTGAGTGTCGTATCGGGAGCATTGTATCAATTTGGTTCACTATCCTGCAAGAATATAGTTTTACAACTTCCATGCCTGAAATATTTCTATTATTGACATCGGAGTTTTTTGTCGCAATTATGATTCCTTAGATAATCAGAACTTTATCCATTCAGCTATGGTCATTTTAATAGCGGTTTCTGCAGTCTGGTTTGCTTCTGTGCACATGCTGATATGTAAACACCGGTAATTTTCATCGATCTGTTCAATTTAAAAACACAGGGGTGCTATCAACAAAGGAAATTGAACGGCAGATCACCAAAGTATTGATATATGCTATATTCCTAATTGATTTCGTTGCCACTGCCGTTTCATCGAAGATCACAAAATAGATTACACCGATATGTTTATTGCAGCCCGGCATGATATTCCCACTGCACTTTTTTGAGTATGCTCATCCCGCATTTTTCTTTCTCCCCGCTTCTCCGTATTTTCTCTTGTTCTATAGTCTATTAATCTCATTGACTATCATCTGATATCTGCCTTCTGTCATCTAACCATCTGCTCTTATGAACGAACTCATTCTCGCCAGCATCACCGGTATCGATAAACCGGGACTCACCAGCAAGATCACCAATCTGCTCGCTCGGTACGACATCCGCATCCTGGATATCGGTCAGTCTGTTATCCACAATCAGTTGAATCTCGGCGTGCTGCTCGATGTTCCGTCGAAATCCGCATCGTACGAGATGATCAAGGAAGTCTTCCTGAAAGCACAGATCCTCGGATTGACGATCCGCTTTCAGCCGATCACCGAAGAGGAATACGGCGTCTGGGTGACCGAACAGGCGAAGAGCCGCTACATCGTTACTCTGCTCGGACGGACCATCACGGCACAGCACATTGCAAAAGTTTCCGGCGTGATCGAACATCACCGGCTGAACATCGACATCATCGAACGTCTGTCGGGACGCGCATCGCTGAACGAAGCGACCGAAGGTCAGCGCGCCTGCGTGGAGTTCCTCGTCAGCGGCGATCTGGAAGATGCACTTGGGCTCCGCTCCGCATTCATGAACATCACGCACGATTTCGAAATCGACATCGCGTTCCAGGCGGACTCGATGTACCGAAGGAACCGCCGTCTTGTCGTATTCGATATGGATTCCACGCTGATCAAGATCGAAGTGATCGACGAACTTGCGAAAGCACGCGGAGTGGGAAATGAAGTCGTTGCAATAACCGAGTCCGCGATGCGCGGTGAAATTGATTTCAATTCAAGTTTCGCAAAACGTCTTTCATTGTTGAACGGACTCGAAGAAGCAAAAGTAAAAATGATCGGAGATTCACTTCCTCTCACGGACGGAGCGGAACGTCTCATCTCCACATTAAAAAAATTAGGATATAAAACCGCAATAGTTTCAGGCGGATTCTCGTATTTTGGCAACATCCTGCAACAAAAATTGGGGATCGACTACGTCTTCGCGAATGAACTGGAAATCGTGAACGGTGTTGTGACCGGTGCCGTGAAAGGAACGATCGTGGACGGAAAACGGAAAGCAGAAGTATTGAAGGAACTCGCGGCGAAAGAACAGATCTCGCTCGAACAGGTGATCGCCGTCGGCGACGGAGCAAATGATCTGCCGATGATCAGTCTGGCAGGACTCGGTATCGCGTTCAACGCAAAACCGATCGTGCGTCAGACCGCGAAGCAGGCGATCTCAACACTTGGATTGGATGGGATCCTTTATCTGATCGGCGTGAGGGACAGGGATATCGTCTGACCGGAAATACTCAACAGAACAATGGAAGGAAGAAGGGTCGCAGAGAATTTCATTCGTGTGAAATTCCCTCTTGTAATATCTCGTCAAGAGTCTGTTTTGTTTTCAAAAGATCTATGAACGCTGTTTTCGTATAATATCCGTCTGCCTTCACTATCCCTGCGGCATCCCTGATGAATTCTACGGGATGTCCCGACAAAAAAAAGACCCGCGCATTCTTGTCCATCGACTTGATGAACCGCAGCGTCACCAATCCGTTCATCCCATCCATTCCGATATCCAGGAACACCAGATTCGGAGTGAATTCCTTCACCGTTCGAAGACATTCCTTGCCCGACCGTGCGGTCATGATCCGTAGATTCTTCTGTACAGATCTCATAAGTTCAACGATCATCACAAGAAATTCTTTTCTATCGTCCACGATCAATATTTTTATCGATTTTTGAGTCATGAGGAAATATTGTTGTTGGAGTATATCCGTAATGATCGGACCTGTTTCCATCAGTAATGATAGTAAAATTACTGGAGAGAGGGTATAGTCTTCTCCCCGGAACAATTTCTATCAGCGCGTGTATCCTTCCATGGATCATTCCCCTCTTTGTGTGCCTGCTTCATCGAGAGTTTCACCCCTTTCATCGAAATAATCCTAAAAAAGCACTGCGATTGATTATGTTTGTATCACAAAAATATACGATACAAACCAATGATCAACTCAAAAAGAATTTTCGACATTATCATTTCAGGAACAGCACTGCTGGTGATCGCACCCGTGATGCTGGTGATCGTCATCGCCATCACGCTTGAATCCCCCGGACCGGTGATGTATGCCGCGCCGCGCGCCGGGATGGGCTTCAAACGGTTCCGTCTGCTGAAATTCCGCACGATGTATTCCGGTGCAGATCAGAAATTGAAGGACCTCGCACATCTGAATCTGTACGCACAACCCTCTTCACCTGATTTAAACCTGGAAGAATGCGACGAATGTATCCGCCTCCGTACATCATGCTCGCCGCTGATCATCACTGTTGAAGGGACGATCATCTGCGAGCGCTTGATGAAACTGCGAAAAGAATCGAAAAACGCCGGAACATTCTTCAAGATCGCTAACGATCCGCGCATCACTCCGATCGGAAAATTCCTCCGCAATACAAGTCTGGACGAACTGCCGCAGTTCATCAATGTGTTCATCGGCGATATGTCCCTGGTGGGAAACCGTCCTCTGCCGATCTACGAAGCGGAAAAGCTGACGAATGATGTTGCCGCAATGCGATTCGTTGCGCCTGCTGGGATTACCGGATTATGGCAGGTGACAAAGCGAGGCAAAAAAGGTGGAATGTCCGATGAAGAACGGATCTCCCTGGACAATACGTATGCGCTGCATGGTTCGCTCTGGTTCGACGTAAAACTGATGTTCAAGACGATCCCGGCATTATTTCAAAGTGAAAACGTTTAATCAACCATCAATCCAAGATAAAGGACACAAAATGAACAACCCAACATCCGTCGTTACCGGCGGCGCAGGTTTCCTCGGATCGCATCTCTGCGAGCGGCTGCTGAACGAAGGACACAACGTGATCTGCATGGATAATCTGCTCACCGGCAGCATCGACAACGTGAATCATCTGCAGCAAAACCCGCGGTTCTGTTTCATCAAGACCGACGTGACGAATTATATCTACGCCAGCGTTCCGGTCGATTATGTCTTCCATTTCGCTTCGCCGGCAAGTCCTGTGGACTATCTGAAATTCCCGATCCAGACATTGAAGGTCGGTTCACTCGGAACACACAAAGCATTGGGATTCGCCAAAGCAAAAGGTGCGCGCTTTCTGATCGCATCAACATCAGAAGTGTACGGCGATCCTGAGATCCATCCTCAAGTGGAAGAGTATTGGGGAAATGTGAATCCCGTAGGACCGCGCGGAGTCTACGACGAAGCAAAACGATTCGCCGAAGCAATGACGCTCGCCTACAATCGATTTCATGGAGTAGAAACACGCATCGTCCGCATCTTCAACACTTACGGTGAACGGATGCGCATCAATGACGGTAGAGCTATTCCGGCATTCGTATCGCAGGCGCTGAACGGCGAGGACCTGACGGTGTTCGGCGACGGCAGTCAGACACGAAGCGTCTGCTATGTGACCGATCTTGTGGATGGTATCTACAAACTGATGATGTCGGCCTACGAAATGCCGGTGAACATCGGCAATCCTGACGAGATCACGATGCTCGAACTTGCGAAGGAGATCCTTGAATTGACCGGAAGCAGCAGCAGGATCATCTTCAACGATCTTCCGCAAGACGATCCGAAAGTGCGTCAGCCGAACATCACCAAAGCGCGAACCATTCTGAAATGGGAACCGGCCGTGAACAGAAAAGAAGGACTGCTCAGAACTATTGAATACTTCCGCAAGGAAATGGCACGACAAAAATTGAATCAATATATCACCGCATAACATAACATTTTTTTGAAAGGAACATCAGTAATGAAATTATCATTCATCGGAACAGGATATGTCGGACTCGTCAGCTCGACGGCATTCGCCGAAATGGGGAACGACGTCATCTGCGTGGATGTGGACGAAGCAAAAGTGAACAAACTCACATCCGGCTCCATCACCATCTACGAACCGGGTCTGGAGAATCTGTTCGAACGGAATATCCGTGAAGGACGTCTCACCTTCACCACATCGCTCGAAGATGCGGTGAACAACAGCGACATCATCTTCCTGACGCTTCCCACTCCCCCGCGCGAAGACGGCTCCGCCGATCTGTCGTATGTGATGAATACCGCATTCAAATTGAGCAGCATCATCACCTCCTATAAAGTGATCGTCACAAAAAGCACGGTCCCAGTCGGTACTGCGGACAGAATCCGCCGTGCAATGGAAACACAGGGATTGAAATCCGGTATCGATTTTGATGTCGTGTCGAATCCTGAATTCCTTCGTGAGGGAGCGGCAGTGAATGACTTTATGAAACCGGAACGGGTCGTCGTCGGAACATCGAGTCCCCGCGCCGCAGAGATGATGAAAGCACTGTATGAACCGTTCGTCCGCAACGGAAATCCTATCCTGATCATGGACGAGCGTTCATCGGAACTCGTGAAATATGCATCGAACGGTTTCCTCGCAGTGAAGATCAGCTTCATCAACGAGATCGCGAATCTCTGCTCGCTCGTCGGAGCGGATGTTGACAAGGTCCGCATCGGTATGGGTAAAGACAGCCGCATCGGCTCTCAGTTCCTCTACGCCGGCGTCGGATACGGCGGAAGCTGCTTCCCGAAGGATGTGAAAGCACTCTATTCCACCAGCGTCGAGAACGGATATGAATTCTCCATCATGAACAGCGTCATGAATGTGAATGAGAATCAGAAAGTAATGATGCTCAACCGCATTCTGGAGCACTTCGACAGTACCGTTGAAGGGGTGAAACTGGCAGTGTGGGGACTCGCATTCAAAGCGAACACCGATGACGTGCGTGAAGCGCCGGCCCTCTGGGTGATCGATGAACTGACGAAACGCGGTGCAGTCATCTCCGCATTCGATCCTGAAGCGATCGGAACGACGAAAGCTGTCCTCGGTGATTCCATTACCTATGGAAAGAATCAGTACGAGATCATGACCGATGCCGAAGCACTGCTTGTCTTCACGGAGTGGAATGAATTCCGCAATCCGGACTTCTCCGAAATGAAGAACCAGCTGAAAGAGAACACCATCTTTGACGGCCGCAATCTCTACGATCCGAAACGGATGGCGGAACTCGGATTTGATTATTTCAGCATCGGCCGTCCGCACTACGCACCGGAAGCGGTCTTCCAAACAAATGTTCACCAGATCAAAAAAGTCGCATAACTCAAACACATATCAATCTAATTTTGGAGCATACAATGTTACGTTCAACTTTCCGTTCACTCCCTTTTTGGGCACAAGATACACTAAGAAACACACGCACAAGCGTTCTTTCACTGCCGTACCGCGGCACCGGCAGGACATGTCCTGTCTGCAACAAAAATTCACGAAAATTCAAGAACTACGGTATTCTGAACCGTGTGGACGGTCAATGTACACAATGCGGCGCACTCGAACGTCACCGTTTTGCCTGGCTCTACTTCGAGCGCATGACCAATCTGTTCGACGGCGCATTCAAGAAAATGCTCCACGTCGGTGCAGAACGCGGCTTCGAACCGAGACTGCGTAACGCACTCGGACTGGGCTACACCACTGCCGATCTGTTCGATCCCCGCGCCGATGTGAAGATGGATGTGACCGATATCCAGTATTCGGATAATGTGTTCGACGTGATCTACTGCAGTCACGTGCTGGAGCATGTGAACGACGACAGGAAAGCAATGCGCGAGTTCTACCGCGTGCTGAAACCGGGCGGATGGGCTATCCTGCTCGTTCCGATCCTCAACGGCGACAATGCAACCTTCGAGAATCCCGAGATCACTTCACCGGAAGAGCGACTGGCAATCTACGGTCAGGAAGATCATGCACGGAAATACGGAAACGACTACATCGACCGGCTGCGCGAAGCAGGATTCACCGTGAAGAAATCGACCGTCTATGATATCTTCACTCCCGAAGAACGCAAAGGGATGGGACTCACTGATTCGTGCGGAGATATCTTCTACTGCACAAAACCGAAAGCGGATGCGTAAACTGCGCATTCCACAATGAATATTAATTGAAAGATAATCATGAAAACAGAACTGCTGCAGAAGATCCAGAACAAAACATTCACCGTCGGCGTGGTCGGACTCGGCTATGTGGGATTACCGCTGAATCTGTGCTTCGTTGAAAAAGGACTCCGTTCCATCGGTTTCGATATCGACACCAAGAAGACCGATGCGCTGAAGAACAAACAGTCGTACATCAAACACATTTCCTCTGAACGGATCGCAAAAGCGGTGGACACCGGACTCTTCTGCGCAACGAATGATTTCTCCCGCGTGAAAGAATGCGATGCGGTGCTGATCGCCGTCCCCACTCCGCTCAATAAGAACCGCGAACCGGAGATGGAATACATCGTCTCCACCTGCGAATCGATCTATCCTCATTTGCGCAAAGGACAATTGATCGTCCTTGAGTCGACAACATATCCGGGCACCACCGAAGAAGTGATGGTACCGATCCTTGAGAAGAGCGGATTGAAACTCGATGTTGATTTCTATGTTGCCTTCTCTCCCGAGCGCGAGGACCCGAACAATCCGAACTATACAACGGAAACGATCCCGAAAGTGGTCGGCTCCACATCGCCCGACGGACTGGAAGTGGCGGACAAGTTGTATTCGCAGATCGTCATCAAGACCGTTCCCGTATCGTCCACGCAGGTAGCCGAAGCAACGAAACTGATGGAGAACATCTTCCGTTCCGTGAACATTGCACTGGTGAACGAACTGAAAGTGACCTTCTCCAAAATGGGGATCGACATCTGGGAAGTGATCAACGCAGCAAAGACAAAACCGTTCGGCTTCATGCCGTTCTATCCGGGACCGGGTCTCGGCGGGCACTGCATTCCGATCGATCCGTTCTATCTTACATGGAAAGCGAGAGAGTTCGGCGTCCACACCCGTTTCATTGAACTGGCAGGAGAGATCAATACCTCCATGCCCGATTATGTGATACAACGTGTGATGGAAGCATTGAACGACAGCGGTAAAGCACTGAAGAATTCAAAGATCCTCATTCTCGGTCTCGCATACAAAGCGAATGTGGATGATGACCGTGAATCACCGAGCTATACACTGATGGAAAAACTCGAAGCAAAAGGTGCTGTCGTTGAATATCACGATCCGCATGTTCCCGTCATCAAACCGACACGCGAACATCCACAGTTCGTCGGAAAGAAAAGTGTCGAGATAGGCGACGGTTATGATCTTATCCTGATTTCCACGGCACACAATGAGTATTCGTTGATCGACTTTGAACAATTTGGGATCCCTATTGTCGACACACGCAATGTTGTCAAGACCGCTTCACCGTTGCTCTACAAAGCATGATCTGTCTGACAATGTTGGAGTTGGTGTTTTTCAATTACAACCGGACCGCCTAACAGGCGGTCCTACTTTTTTTCTTTGTGCTCTTCGTGACCTTAGTGTCTTAGTGGTAAAAAGGCATATTCAACCGTCCCACCGCCCCATTCATCGACAAAAGCCTCAGATTCATCGAGTTTTCTTAAAATTCACCAGCTTTGAAGGTATTTTGACAGTGTTCAAATAATTGGACACCAGTCAAAATCCCATGAAGATCATCATAACAGTTATCACTTTTATCACGTTCCTCACCGCCGCAGACCGCGACAGCACGCTTACACTTCCGCTGCTACCTCCGCTTCGCATCATTCAGGATGCCGCCGTCCAGCACAGTCCGTTACTCAAACGCGAGGGCGAATCGGTGAAGATGCACCAACAGGATCTGAACATCACTAAAACGAACTGGTTGAAGGGACTCACTGTGGAAGCATCATCACAGTACGGTTCGTACGGCGATCAGTCCGTCAACAAATTATATCTGGGTAACCGGGTTGGAGCTTCCATCAGGATATCGCTTGATGATATCCTTTCACTCGGGAGCAAAATGGAAAAGGACGAAGCAGCGGTCGCCTCTGCGGAATACAATCAACAGAGTCTCGAACGTGAACTGCGTCAGGCAATTGCTCAACAGTATGTGAAGATCCAGACCAGTCTGGCACTCATTCAGATCTGCACACAGGGATATCACAATGCCGTCACCAATCAGCAAAACGCCGAACTGAAATTCCGCAACGGTGAAATTGCTCTCTATGATTACAGTCGCATTCTCGATCTGGTCACCTCTTCATCCATGACGCTTGAACGGACCCGCGGCGAACTTCGTCAGGATTGGGTGACGCTGGAAGAGGTTATCGGTGTTTCGATCGAATCATTAAGGAGTGCACAATGACACTCGTGCAGTTTCTCCGTATCATTGCCGGTAAAATTCGGTTTATCATCATCGTTCCTCTGTTTCCCGCCATCCTCGTTTTTCTGCTGACAATGAATGATGTCAAGGAATACAAGAGCGGTACGCTCATCTTCACCGGCCTTGCCAGTACTCCGGATGCACTGGAGAACAGCAATACACGGATCGACAATTATGCCGTCAACAATTCCTTTGACAATCTCTTGAACCTTATCTCTTCCCGTGAGATCCTCGAAAGGACCGGATTGAAACTGCTTGCGCTCCAACTCCAGCAAACGGAACCGAAGCAGGGAGTGATCGGCGAGGATCTGTTCAAGCAGCTGCAGAAGTTAGCTGATGCAAATTTTAGAAAAGGAATAATCGTAAACAACGATCCGGATTCTACCTTTGCGCATCTTTGGCATGAACGCTCGACCCCCTCCATCCGCTCGTTCACGGACAATGACAAACTTCCCTATTCTCCTGAATACATCGAAGCAAATTTGAAAATGAAACGGGCCGGCATCAGCGATATGCTTGAGATGTCCTATGCATCGTACGACGCTGCATCGACCCAGCAGACACTGAAGATCCTCACCGGTATCTTCATGTCGGAATACAAATCATTGAAAAGCCAGGATGCGCAGAATCTCGTAACGTTCTTCTCGCAGGAGACCGAGACGGCCGAAACGAGACTAAATGCCATCGCAGCGGAGTTGAAGGAATACCGCATCTCGAACGGCATCATCAACTACGATGAACAGACGAAGCAACTCACGGTTGAAGAGATGTATATGAACGGCGAACTTCGCGAAGAGCTTCGCAAATACGCAGCATCCGAAGCTTCGCTGACAGATCTAAACCTGAAACTCGGCAACCGTTCGGAACGGATCGCGAACAATCAGACCATTGTGGACCTACGTGAACAGCTTGCAAAAGCATCCTCTGAACTGCTCACGCTTCAATCCGTAGATGAACATTCACCCCGCATCGAATCACTGCAAAAAAATGTGACTGACCTGAAACTGCAGATGAAGAATTCCCTCTCACAATATTCCGCAATGGAACATACTGAAGAAGGAACAAACATAGCATTGCTGGAGCAGCAATGGATCTCACAATATATTGCTACGATCGAAGGCAAGGTCCGCATCGATGTTTTTAAGGAACGGCGAACTGAGTTTCGCGGGCGCTTCAATAAGTTCGCCCCGCTCGGATCGTCGCTCCACAAATATGAACGGGATATTGATGTCGCGGAGAAGGAATATCTGGAATTGCTCCACAGTCTGAACATGGCGCGCCTCCGCCAGCAGAATCTTGAAGCATCCACTACCATCAAAGTGCTGGATGAACCGATCCTGCCGCTGAAAGCAGAACCGGCAAAACGCTCGCTGTTGTTGATCGGCGCATGGCTTATCAGTGCATTCCTGAGCATAGTCATTATCACTGCGCTGGAATTGCTCGACAGAAACATCCGCACTCCCGAGCGTGCAGTGATGTTCTCCGAGCTTCCGGTAGTGGCGGCATATCCGGATCTGTCATCGGTCGGGACAGACCAAGCCGGGCAAAACGCGTTCTCACTCATTAAACATCAGATTCTTCGCAATTTCAAATTGGAACTGCTCAACACACCGAACACGGCTGCGCCAAAAGTGATCGCTGTTGCAAGCATTCTGAATGATGAAGGGAAATCGACCATTGCCGCAGAGCTCTCCGGCTTGCTCACCGCACAGGGAAACAACGTTGTGACCCTGACACCCGATGAAATTGGCTCCGAAAACGAGAATGTGCTTCACTACGACATTCCGAATAATTTTTCCGAGATCTCCGGCTGCCATGAGTTGATGAAGACTGATGATGCAGCAGGAAAAGATTTTATCATTGTAGAATTACCATCCTTTCAGGGAAACGAGATCCCCGTCCATCTGCTCCGGCAATCTGCTTTGATCCTATTCGTAATGCGTGCAGACAGGATCTGGCGGCGGTCCGATTCGGCGGTCCTTAAGTATTTCACTTTTCCTGAAGGACCGAAGATCCACAGTATCGTGAACGGCGTCCATCTCGAACGGATCGAAGAGTTCGTCGGCGAACTGCCGACGGCCAGAAGCTCGTTCCGGATCTTCATCAAACGGATGGCGGAATTCCGCTTCCAAACATCGCGAGGGAAATAATGAGCCATGGAGATATCATCTGTATCGGGAATCCCACATGGGAAGGGGATTACGCAAAATCGACCGTTCAATTACTGAGTGAACTCGCGCGTGACTATCGTATACTCTATGTGGATTATCAATTCACGCTGAAGGATATCGGCACGACACTCCTCGGAAAACAGTCTGTGCCTGTCTCCCGTATGCTCGGACTCTCGCGGAGACTCCGCGCTCTGCCGCTGAAAAACTGCTCTATGGTCTATGTGCTCACTCCTCCTCCGATCATTCCTGTGAATTGGATCAGGAATGATGAAACATACCATAAAGCACAATCAATGAATGCGAAGATCATTCTCTCCTCCATCCGCTCGGCTATGAAAAAAATGGAGATCAAAGATCCTATCGTTATCAATGCATTCAATCCGTCGCTCGGCGTGCATCTTGCCGGGAAATTGGATGAATCGCTTCTGGTCTATTATTGTTATGATAATATCTCCGCCGCAGGATGGCTCGGACGTCACGGTGCGGATTCCGAAAAGAATTTTGTGCAGAAGGCGGACTGTATCATCACGTCGTCAAATGAATTGAAGAACCGTTTTAAGGAACATCACTCCAAAACATTCGTTGTAAAGAACGGTGTTGATTTTTCTCTGATGGAAAAAGGATTTTCACCCGTGCAGAAGAAGGAACAACAAATCATCGGATATGTGGGCAGCATCGATGAACGCCTGGACTACGACCTGCTGGACCATGTGATCGGCTCGATGAAAGAATACCGGTTCCGGTTCATCGGACGTTCCACGAAGGAGAAATTCGTAGACCGCTTGAAGAAACACGATAATGTTGAACTGCTCGGTGCACATCCCGTCACGTCGCTGCCAGCATTCCTCAAGGAAATGGATGTCTGCATCATTCCGTTCGCAAAGAACGAGTTCAACCGTTCGATCTACCCGTTGAAAGTGAATGAATATCTCGCTGCGGGAAAACCGGTGGTGATGACAGATTTTGCCGAGCTGCCTGAATTCTGCGGAGTGGTCCATACCGCAACGACACAAGAAGAATTCGCCGAACTGATCGCTCTGGCTGTTGCATCAGACAGCGACGAGCACAGGATGCTCCGAAGGGATTTTGCCCAATATCATTCGTGGACATACCGCGCGAAGGAGTTTGCTGCCGTCATCGGATCTGTTCCGCGAAAACAACGGATTGGTGACGAATGATCCGCCGCATCTATTCTCTCATCCGCACTCCGGAAGGAGTTTCAACCTTTTCTAATCTGCTCAGTTCTGCGTTCGGACTGATGAGCTTTTTCTTCCTTACGCGTTCATTCTCACCGAACGAACTGGGACAATGGTTCATCTTTTTGTCCGGTGCAACACTGGCGGACATGCTCCGCATCGGTCTGGTGAACAAGGGATTCGTCTATCTGTATGCGGGAAAAGCGAACAAAATACAGCGTATCATCACCGGGAGCGGATTGGCGCTCTTTACTCTATTTAGCGCAATGATCGCACTTCTTCTCTTCACCGCATCTATCGTTTCACCGGTCTTGACCGCGAATGATTCTTCCTGGAGGATCTTCTTCCTCTGGTATCCGTGGTTTGCACTCGCTTCTGTTCCGCACAACGTTTCCGAATGGATCGCTCAGGCGGAACTGAAGTTCAAACGGTCGCTGGTCACGCGAGTGATCGTCCGCGGAGGATTCCTGTGCGTAACAGGATTCAATTTCCTTTATCATACATTTTCCATCGATGAGTTGGTATTGATCTTTGTTCTTCTCAATGCAGCTGCATCACTGTGGACATTGATCGCTTCGTGGACACCGCTTTCGTCATTGAAACACATCACCAAAGAAATGGTGCAGGAGTTGTTTCATTTCGGCAAATTCAATTCGCTCACACAGGTCGGGGCAAATCTTCTTCGGAGTTCCGATTCATTTTTTTTGGCAAGCGTTCTTGGTCCAGCCGCCGTGGCATTGTACGGTGTGCCGGCAAAACTGCTGGAAGTGGTCGAACTCCCGTTAAGAAGTTTTGGTGCAGCCGCATATCCGGAATTCTCGAAACTGCATCACAAGGGCGATATCGAAGGAATGAAACGTTCTTTCGTGAAGAATACCTTCCGGCTTTCGTTGTTCGTGCTTCCGTTCCTTATCCTCTGCGGAATTTTTGCGGAACGGGTGACCGTTTTCTTCGGTGGCGAGCAATACCGGCACGCAACAACCGTTCTCTACTTTTTCCTTGCATACTGTCTGCTCATCCCGTTTGACCGTTTCAGCGGCATCTTCATCGACAGTATGAACAAACCGCAATTCAATACGGTGAAAGTGTGGATCATGCTCGGCGTGAACTGTCTTTCGGATGCGGCTGCACTCTACTTCTTCGGCACTGTTGAAAGCGTCGCCGCAGCATCGCTCATCACCTTCGGTGTCGGGACGATCGTCAACATTGCCATGATCCGTTCTCTTACAGGATGGAATCCCGTGAACAGAACATCGCTCGTTGATTCATTCCGTCTGCTTGCGCTTTCCATCAAGGGGAATCGCTGATGCTCAACGCTTCCGCAATATCCGCCGTCGGAGCAGATAGGATCTCGAATCGCGAGATGCGTGCCGCCATCGTCGGATTCTTCCTTGTGGTGGGACTGCTTGTTGCGAAGCTACAACTGATCGGCATCGGATTGATGGCGGTGCTGCCGTTCATCATCTATTATTTAATAAAGCTCTTCACTTCGCAGCAGGTCGGATTCCTTTCGCTGCTCGTCTATGCATTCCTCGGGATCGGTTCGGGAAAATACGCCTCCTCCGCCGGCGGTGCTGCCGTCGGACTTGGAATTGATTTCCTTCTCTTATTCATTTTGCTCGTTGCATTGTTTTCCGGAATGACAAAGAAAGAGGATCTTCGGTATCTGAAATCCCCCATCATGATGTTCACCGCTGCCTGGTTCATTGTGAACCTGATGCAGATGTTCAATCCTCTCGCTCCCGGATTCGAAGCGTGGTTCTATGCAGGACGCGGTGTTGCGTTCTATATGCTCTTCGGTGTACCTCTGGCGATAGTAATGTTCAATAAGCAGAAGCATCTCGAATCATTCCTTGATGTGTGGCTCATTTTATCCGTGATCGGAACCATCTGGGGTTTGAAACAAAAGTTCATCGGATTGGACGGAGCAGAACGCGAATGGCTGATGAAGCCGGCAAATTTAAAGACGCATCTTCTCTTCGGACAATTGCGAATCTTTTCCTTCTACACTGATGCGGGTCAGTTCGGTGCCGCGCAGGGACACGCGGGTGTTGCGGCGCTTGTTGCGGCGCTTGGTCCTGTAAGCAGAAGAAAAAAATTGTTATACACGTTCGCCGGACTTCTCTGTCTGTACGGCATGATCATTTCCGGAACACGCGGCGCGATCGCCGTCCCGGCGGTAGGATTCCTGACATATCTCATCCTCAGCAGGAACTGGAAGACACTTGCTTTCGGTATACTTCTACTTGGCGGTGCCTACGGCTTTCTGAAATACACATACATCGGACAGGACAATTACGACATCCGGCGAATGCGTACATCGCTCGATCCGAATAATGCATCCCTGCATGTTCGGCTCGTGAATCAGGCGAGGCTCGCAGAATATCTCAATGTTCATCCTTTCGGCGGCGGTGTCGGTGCCGGCGGATTCTGGGGGAACCGCTTCAAACCGGGTTCATTCCTTGCAGAACTTGCATTGGACAGCTGGTATGTGCGTATCGCGTCGGATTACGGTTGGGTAGGACTCGCATTCTATCTTATAATGATACTCTATTTTATCTTCTCCGGATTCTTCACCGTCTTTCGGATGACCGATGAAGGGTTCCGTCAGCAATTGGCGGCGATCTATTCGGGAATGGTCGGCATAGCGGTGGCAAGTTACGGCAACCAAGTGTGGGGACAGATGCCGACCGGGATCATCATCTATGTCACGCTCGGATTCCTGTCCGTCGTTCCGATGAAGTATGCGCATCTGTATCCGAAAAAACTTCCGTTGTAATGCTTATTACAATCTATCGTAAAGCCCCGAAGGGGCAGGACGCTACGGCGCAATGGGAAAAATATACATTATACTAGTGCCCTTTCTATTAAACAGTCTTGTATTTCTTTACCATGCTTCGGCGAGATGTCGCCGGACCGTTCATCCTGAGCAAATGCCGATGTTGTTTACCTGCCTGCCGGCAGGCAGGTCCGCATGCGCCTCCCGAAAGTACCCCGTTGTGGGAAGGATTATTTAAACGGCGACATCTTGCTCAGCATGAACATTTTTATTTACAATATTGTTTTTTGGACGTGGCACTATCAGTCTCTGAAAAATTACAAATTGGTGTCATTCCCTGAACATATCCTAAGGACGATGCGGTGAACGCTTCCGGACTTTCACAGCTCTCTTCTTGTTCAAAAAATCCGCCGGGAAATCCTCAAAGCATCGTTCGAATGTTGTCCAGATATTTTCTTTTTCCATCAGCAATATCCCTTCCTGGACTTTCTTGAGATAGACTTCCTCCCCGTTCATTCGATACATATTGGGAAGCCTGAATACCTGGCTGTCGCCGTTCTTAATGATTTTGACTGTATCCATGTTATCCTTCCTGTAAATATATCTGTATGTAATCATTCTTTTTCACTTGAATCAAGATGATTATTCTACAGATCCATTGCTCTCTTGGAATGAATTGGCGATGGAACCGGAATACGACGAAACCATTTAATAGTAATTCCTCGTGCACATATCCCATGCTTCAAAGCAATTGAATAAATTCTTCTTTTTCATCGACGATTTCACCCCGTTCATCGAAAATTCCTAAAAATAGCCTGCCGTACTATTATTTTGTGACACGTAAAGTTGTCATACCTCGGCGGAGTTTACACCGATGAATATCAAGGGTCGGTATGACATTTCCAAAAGATATTCGAATTGAAAAAGATACGCAGTTAAAAAGGACAATTTTATGCTGAAATACTTCGACAAATATCTTCTCCCAAAATGGGTGCAGCAGTCTTGGAACATTCACGAGATCAGCGATGCAACGGAGGAACAGCTCTATGCCGAGATCCGGTGGGGTTTACAGCGCTTGCGCTCTGAGCGTCCCATGGTCTCGATCGTGATCCCAGCGTGGAACGAAGAGAAGACCATCGCACGCACGCTCTATTCACTTTCGAAGATTAGAACAAAATATTCCGTTGAGCTGATCATCGTCAACAATAATTCCACCGATAATACTCAGACGATCCTCGATGCATGCGGAGTGACATCGATCCTGGAAACACGCCAGGGGATCGCACAGGCACGTCAAACGGGCCTCCTCGCCGCAAAAGGAATCTACGTCCTCTCCGGCGATGCCGATACGCTGTATCCCGAAGCGTGGGTCGACATAATGATGGAAGAACTGACGAAAGAGAATGTTGTCGCCGTCTGGGGAAAACATTCGTTCGTCCCGACAGAATCAACGAACAGAACATCATTCGCTCTCTACGAATCGATCAAGCAGGTGCTCTACCGTTTCCGCGGAATCAAGCGTCCGTATCTGAATGCCATGGGCGCGAACGTGGGATACAAAAAAGAGATCGCATACCGAGTGGGCGGATATGATGTGACCGCGCGTCGGGGTTCGGACGGTCGTTTGGCAATGGCAATGTTCCCGCACGGAACGATCGCAGCAGTCCGATCACCGAAAGCAACGGTGTGGACCGATGCGCGCCGTTTCAATTTCGACAACGGAATGATGCACTCACTGCTCCGCCGCG
>CAIVNT010000359.1 GCA_903907305.1 uncultured Ignavibacteriota bacterium | reverse complement strand
GGGGATACTATCTCTTGTAATTCACTTATTCCTCCGGCTGCGGTGCAAGATTCGCGAACCGTTTGATCTTCTGTGTGGTCGTCTTCAACAGTTCGTGATCGCGGATGATGAATTTGCGGACTTGCTTGTAACTGCTGAGCTGCTTGTTCACCTTCGATACTTCATCGGCGATGATCTGATGGAGCAATTCTTTTGTGATTTCCTTTCCGGTCGATTCTGAAAGTTCGATGAATGCCTCCGCATCCACCACGATCTGCGCCGCGATGATCTCATCCAGTTTCGGATCATCCTGACCGTAGACGAGGGATTCCATAATGAACGGACTTCTGTTCAGCACATCTTCGATCTCTTCCGGGAACACATTCTTTCCTGATTTTGAAATGATCACATTCTTCTTTCGTCCGCTGATGTGCAGAAATCCGTCGCTGTCGAAATATCCCAGATCCCCGGTTCTGAACCAGCCGTTATCAAATACCTCTGCTGTTGCCGCTGGATTCTTGTAATATCCCAGCATCACGTTTGGCCCTTTTCCATATACTTCGCCTATGCCGTCCTTATCCGGGTCGTTGATCTTCACTTCCGTTCCCGGAAGGGGAAATCCTGCCGCATCATCCTTGAATTTATGCGGTGAATTAAGTGCGAGGATCGGCGAGGTTTCTGTCAGTCCATATCCCTGAACGAAATTGAATCCCAGATCCCTCAATCCTTTCGCTACGAGCGGATCGGGCGCAGCTCCTCCGGCGAGGAAATAACGGATGGAACCGCCGAATTTGTGGTGCAGTTCTTTGAAAATGGACTTCTTCGCTCTTTTCCATCCGACGGACTGCATCACATCGGTGAATTTGATCAGCGGATTGAGGACTCGTGCGACCGCTTTCTTTTCCTGGATCCCTTTGTGGATCCGTTTGAACATCTTGTCGTACAGCAGCGGAACTCCAAGAAGGATCGTCGCTTTCACTCTCTGCAGATCGTCCGTCACGGTCTTGAGTGAACGGGCAAAATGGATGGAGGAACCGGCGTAGAGAGGGAGCAGCATGCCGCACGTGCACTCGTATGTGTGATGGATCGGGAGGACAGAGAGGAACCGGTCCTCCGGATACATGAAGAACACACTGAGCATCGCCATCAGGTTGGATGTAAGATTGTGCTGTGTCAGCATCACTCCTTTTGCTCTTCCGAGTGTTCCCGAGGTGAAGATGATCACCGCCATATCGTTCGGTTTTATCTTCGGTGCCTGTTCTGCGGAGATGTTTTGTGCCGACTGCATAAGAGTTATCATTGAATAGAACTGCGGCCGTGCTGCGATGGAGTCCATTGAAATATAATGCTTCACTTTATGGAGCGAAGAGTGAGATTCAATGAATATCTGCTCAAATTGCGAGGAAAAGATCACTGCTTCTGCATCCGATTCGTGGATCACATTCAACACTTCATTCTCGTGCAGATTCCGGTCGATCGGCACGATCACATAATTGAAAAAGGAAAGGGTCAGATAACTGAGGGCCCATTGTACGCGGTTCTCGCCGATGATTGCCACATGGCTTCGTTCTTTGATTCCAAGCGACCGGAGCGCCGCTCCGAGTTTCAGAACGTTCTTAAGGATCCCGCTGTACGTCAGTCGGGGAATGGGAGTATCATTCAGATCCTCCAGAGCAAGTTTGTCGCCGTATGTATTGGCTGATTGTATGACAAGATCCTGAATAGATGTGATGGTAGGAACAGAATAGATTTTTACGGGGATTTGCATTAGAACCTCAGCAAAATTTGTGTCGAAATGATATGAGAAGCGATCAAAAGAAAATATTTAAAACCTCTACAAATAAAATGTAGGAGAATTTTTCTCGTTGAACAACATGAGAATTGCACGCAGAGGACAGAAGTGTCTTGAATAATAGCTGTCGAGGGTAAGAAGATAAGCAGCAAAAAAAATGTCATACCGAGCGGAGCCGAGGTATGACATTTTACATAATCAAAAAATGTGATGGACCGTCATGGTTCGACTTCGCTCACCATGACAAGGATTTATTATTCGCAGTTCACGATCACTTCGATCTCAACAGGATGTGCTCCCTGTATCTCCTGATCGACTGCACGGACGGAGAAGACGTTCTTACCGCGGTTCAGCAATCCTTCGGCAACTTTGCCGACACCGAAAGAAGTTTTTCCTTTGCGCCATTCATAGGTTACTTTCGCATTGTCCGGACGATTCACTTTTGGTGTGCGTAGAATGATCGTCGGGTTGGAAGGATTCCAGACGATCGTTTGTGGTTCCGGCCGTTCAGTGAATGCGAGTGAATCCCACACAGTGATCGTGAATGTGGACCGTGCAATTACTTTAGCATTGGGCGTCCAGGCAACAATGGTGGATTGTTTACCGGATTGTGTCGGTATCCAAACGGGATCGATCGTGGTATTCGAAACGAAATTGATCATTCCGTTGGAATAGATCTGGTTCGCATTCAATGGTGTACCGACGATCCAATTGTTTTGATGGTCGATATCAAGTTTCGGCTGTGCGATCACAAAGAATTCCTTCTGTACGGAATCAACCGAATTTCTGACATTTCTTCCGTCATCCGCTGTCAGGAGAATGATCGTTCTGCCGGCGGCAAAGCGGACGGAATCAGGTAAGACAGCGGTTCCGTTTACTTTCCACGTGAATTTCAATGCATCCCCGTCGGCATCGGTTTGCTGTTCGGGCTTCAGCGTTATTGGTTCGTTTTCATACAGCAATTCGGGCAGCGTGAAGTATGGATTCGGTTTAGAATTGATACGGACGGTTGCCTGTTTGCCGACGGACTGTGACGATGTCAGCGAATTATCCGTGATCGTCAGATCAACGTTGTGAGCACCGGCAGAAAGATTCGCTGCTGTAACGATTGGTGTCGTACCGATCTTCTTGCCATCCACTTTCCAGTCGAATTGTGCGATGATCCCGTCGGTATCGTAGGACGTTGAACCGTCCAATACCAGCTGGTCACCGAGAGCGGCATCCGCAGGGATTTTCCACCCGATCACCGGCGGTTCGTTCACGATGATCTTTTTCATGATCGTTGCCGAACTGCAGGCAGTGGTGGAAGTTATGTTGATCGTCAGTTCGATCTCGTATGTACCGGATTTGTTGAAACGGTATTGCACCTGTTGCAAAGCAGAACTGTTGATGGTGGTATCCTTGCCGATGTTCCATCGTACGGATGAGACGGTGCCGTTCGGTTTGGAGAGCGCAGGATCGATAGTGACGAGCTCGCCGATGCTTACACGCTCCGGCATTGTAAAGTATGCTGTCGGACCTTCGATCACGTGGATCGTTGAAGTGACCTGACTGACCTTGCTGCATCGTCCGCTTCCGCTGCCGACCACTGTGAGCGTTGCATAATATGTTCCTGCTTTGGTATATGCGTGAGATACTTTGGAACCAAGCGAATTGATACCGTCACCGAAGTCCCACGTATAAGAGCCGATCGGTCCATTGGGATCGATGCTCCGCGTTC
>CAIVNT010000358.1 GCA_903907305.1 uncultured Ignavibacteriota bacterium | reverse complement strand
ATAAAGAACTTCCCACACTTTTGCACTATCCTTGTCATAGAAAGTGGGATAATTGTTGATATGTTTATATATCAGTTTTACAGTGGCGGTCAATTCTTCAATGGGACTGAATTCCATTCCCCAATAAGCGTTCACGCGTGTATCAGTAGGCGTAAGCGGAACAGTGAAATCGATATATCGGTTCTGTTTGACGACGGAAGAAAGCGTATTGCGCTCGACTGTCGGTCCGTATCCCGCGTACATTGAGGCATTTTCCGTGAGTGAATACCGCAGTTCAAGGCTTGGATAGAACCGGCCGGCCGCGGGACCAAGATTGCCGCGATAGATGAACTGCTGCAGCGCAAATGAGATCTGTAATACCGGAATCAACGACTGTCTACCCTCTGTTCTCAGCATAAACCATTGTCCCGTCTTTATTCCCGGTAATGGCATGGAATATCCCGTTGCCCGGTATTCCACTTGTCCGCGGAATGATGTTTCAAAGAACCGGGTGGAAGCTGTTCCGTTAACGAAAAACTCATTTTGCGTAGACCGTGCGGAATCTGTTGCTGAGTATGTACTCCAACCTGTCCGCGCAGAATAATCAACACCGGACAGTGAGCGGTATGGAAGCGCATAGCGTGAGCCGATCCCTGCACTCACTTCAAGTCCACTCAGATCACGCACGCGATAGGAATATCGTGAACCATAAGCGCGATACGCATCACGATCATATTTTGCTTCACCGCTCAACTGTGCAAACGGTATCAGCGCCGTGGATTCGGGAAGAATGTATGAGCCGCGGACTCCGAGTCCGCCGTTCCAGTATCCTGCATCCGTCACATGTCCCTGGCTTTCGGAATAGTATCCGTTCATGACAAATGAACTCGTTGGATTGTATTGGCCGAACCATCCGTCGAACTGCGGTGTTCCGTAGAATCCAATTCCCGCATACACTTTTCCATTCATCGCTCCTGGAGTCTTCGTAAAGGATTTGATCTGCTTCGGGGTGAGCGCTTCGCCGACATTCATCGGACGCTCGCCCGGTGTCGGTGCGGACGGAGTGAAGATGCGTTCCTGATCATTCTCGGTTTTTGATTCGATATTCAGATCGATCTTTTCACTTCCTGTAATGATGAACTCTGGCACATCGATCTTCGGCAGCACTGCATCTGATCTCGGAGCTTGCACATTCTGCAGATCCACATCTTTTTTCGCAGCCTCTTTCTTTTCCGGTTCCTGCGCTATTGCGATCGTACATGTAAAACATATACACACTGCAGCAGCAGTGATCAACGAGCGGTATGAAGACAGAAAATTTATCATTACATCTGCTCCAATGATTTTATTTTCTTCTCGGCAGCAGGGACAAGATCCGCCACTTTGTTCTGTTTGATCACAAAGTTGAATGCATCCTTTGCTTTTTGAATCTGATTGGTCTTCTCGTAGCATTCACCAAGATTGAAATAGGCGCGCCCGATCCATTGCACGGCAGCCGGGAATACATATCGGACGCGGAGATAGTTGACGATCGCTTCCGTATAATTTTTTTGTGTTTGGAGGGAAAGTCCGACCGCATACTGCGCTTCCGCGGCGATCTCATCCGTCCTGCTCACTGCAACGGATTTGAAATACTCCGATGCTTTTCCGTATTGCTCGGAATCAATATTCAGCCAGCCGAGAGCGAGCTTACTTCTGTCTGCGGCTGTTGTTTTTGCATATCGAGAAATTGTCTCATCAAATTTCTTCACTGCGGCATTCAGTTGACCGGTCCCTTTCAGCACCAACGCCTGCTGATACGATGCTTCGGATGCTTCGTTGGATGCCGGATATTCCTCTTCGATCTTCGCGTATGCACTCAGCGCAACATCCGGTTTGCCGCGCTGCGACGAGAGTCCGCCGATTTCAAACAGTGCGGCACTCGCCACACGGCTTGACGGATAATTCTCTGCTGATGTCTTATAGGATTCAAGAGCAGACTGTGCGTCTCCTAAATTCTGATATGATTTTCCGAGCCAGAAATGTGCATCACCGAGCAGTTTGCTTTTGGGAAAATGATCGAGAAAATCCTTGTAGGCGACAATAGCGCTATCGTACTGTTTTTGTCCGTAGAAAAGATCTCCTTTTTTGAAGAACAATTCATCGGCAAGGCGGACATTCGGATTCGCTTTTACGAAATCGTTGATCACGGAGATGGCATCAAGAGGTTTTCCCAACAAAACAAAGCAATACTGCATGCCGTTCACTGCATCGCTGGCCAGAGGAGAATTGTCGTAATTTTTCACCACTTCGCTGTATGCAGCAATGGCTTCGGTATATTTTTCAAGATTGTAATATGCATCGGCAATGCTGTATTGAGCACGTGATGCCATCTCACTCTTCGGAAAGCTTTT
>CAIVNT010000357.1 GCA_903907305.1 uncultured Ignavibacteriota bacterium | reverse complement strand
GCATCCGCAATTTGGCAGAGGGTGTGAAGCATGTTGTGCAGCCGCAGGTGGATGCAAAGAAGATCGTACTCGAAGTAGTGATGGACGAGGAACTGGATGATATCATTGCGGACGGCGTCCGGTTGAAACAGATCCTGCTCAATCTGATCACGAACGCGGTCAAGTTCAGTCATTCCGAAGGACGAGTGATCCTCTCTGCGAAAAGAAAACAGAACGATATCGAGTTCTCCGTGCAGGATTTCGGAGTCGGAATCCGCAAAGAGGAAATTGTCACGTTGTTCCAGCCGTTCCAGCAGACCGATGCTGGGGCGAAGAAGATTGAAGGGACCGGCCTTGGATTGGCGATCACGAAGAAATTGACGGAACTCCACGGCGGCTCGCTCTTTGTGGTGAGCGAATATAGCGAAGGGAGTACCTTCATCGCGCGTATTCCGATGATGGTACAGGTGGAGAACGAAGCCGAAAAAGTGTTCAAGAAGATCTCCGAAACAACGGATGGCGGCCGCCAAAAACGCGTACTGATCGTTGAAGATAAACCGCACGCACGCACGCTGCTCCACACCTACCTTACCGAATCGGGATATATCGTTGAGATCGCAACGAACGGTGTTGAAGCACTCGAAAAAGCAAAATTATGGAAACCGGATGTCATCACACTCGATATTCTCATCCCGGTGAAGGACGGCTGGCAGGTACTCCGCGAATTAAAGGAACATCCGCTTTGCCGCGAGATCCCCGTCATTATCATTTCGATGGTGGATGAACGGAATGTAGGATTCGGTCTTGGTGCAGTTGAGTATTTTGTGAAGCCGGTGCAGAAGGATGATCTTCTCGCCGCTGTGAAGCGGGTGGAAGGACGAAACGCACAGAACACCGCAAAGATCCTCGTGATCGATGATGATAAATCTGTGACCGATCTTGTTCAGATCATTCTCGAAGCTGAAGGATGCATTGTCCTGAAAGCACATAACGGCAAAGATGGACTCGCGCTTGCCGCACAGGAAAAGCCGGACCTCATCATTCTCGATCTGGTGATGCCGGAGATGTCCGGATTCAATGTTGCGTATCAGTTGAAGCATAGTTCTGCGACGTTCACCATCCCGGTGATGATCATGACCTCTATGGAGATCGATGATGAAACCCGCGAACAGTTGGAAGGCTTTGTTGTTTCACTGATGAAAAAATCAGGATTTACGAAGCGGGATCTATTGAACGAGATCGCCGCGATCGAGGGAAAAAGGCATTAATAGCAGTAAGCGCAATTTTAATAAAAATTCATCGGTGCAGTGAAATTTACTGCACTTTTTTTATAACTGTCCGACGGATATTCCATGAGTGACATCCTCATCCGCAAATCAAATCTTATCGACATCCCGCTGATCGAACAGCTTTATAAGAAGGTCGCATCTGTAGAGGGAGGACTTGCACGTACCGAATCCGAGATCACACGGGAATATGTGGAGCATTTTGTCTCCAAAAGTATCGTCAACGGAATCCAATTTGTTGCGACGGACAAGGCCAGCAACACGATCGTCGGTGATATCCACTGTTTCGGGATCGGGATCAAGGCGTTCGCACACGTGATCGGCGATCTGACCGTGGCCGTCCATCCGGATTTTCAGGGACAGGGGATCGGGAAAATGTTATTTGAAGAAGTATTGGAAGAGGTTCGCGAAATGAGACCGCACATCCTTCGAGTGGAGTTGATCGCCCGCGAAAGCAACACGCGCGCACTCCGTTTCTACGAGTCACTGGGATTCGAGCAGGAAGGCCGTCTCAAAAAACGCATCAAAAGCGTCGTCGGTGGATTTGAGGATGATATAGCTATGGCGTGGCATCGTCCGTGAACGTGTGCAGCCCCGGATTTAAATCCGGGGCTGCACACGT
>CAIVNT010000356.1 GCA_903907305.1 uncultured Ignavibacteriota bacterium | reverse complement strand
TTCGTCAAGTTATCAGCAAATATAAAATCAACGCGCGTGGCCGCAGTAAATCGTTGCAACGCAGCTTAGTTCCAGTCCGTTAGGCAACAAGAAACAAGTGTATCATTATTAATATTATCGAGGCAAGCACAATGAAAGTATTACACTCTTATATAAGCATGTATAAAAGTATCTTGATTATTTTGGTGTTGTTTGGTTCTATAGCTTTTGGTAAAAGTAATTCTTTTCCTGCCTCAATTAGTATTGTTTCAGTTTCTAACGACCTATTATATATTGGCACCAAAGATAGCTCAATAGTAGTATTTGAAATACGAGATTCACTAGGCATTGCATTATCTTCAGGGATACTCGTTAAAATATCAATGAAAATAGATTCTGTTTATAGTGAACAAATGAGTTCATTTTATGATACAACAAATGCGCAAGGCAGGGTAATAGTCAGTATACATGCTTTTAATTATCCAAGTCTAGTATCTCTTTATGCTAGCATCGATAGTGGGAGGATAAGAACCTCACCTATTCGTATAGAAAATCGGAAAGAGATATTACAAACTGAAGCGAGGGAATATTTTATTCCAAACGAATTTAATCTCTATCAAAATTATCCTAATCCGTTTAACCCATCAACAGTAATTTCATATTATGTTCCAAGTAAAACTGATATATCTTTAGAAATATTGAACCCCCTCGGCGAAAGAATAGTTTTGCTTGATAAAGGTATTAAAGAAGTGGGCAGGCAAACGGTTCGTTGGAATGCAAGAGTAGCTAGTGGAATGTATTATTGTCGATTGATTACATCAAATGGGTGTATTGTCCGTAAAATGCTTTTACTAAAATAATATTCCTTGTTGCCGAACCAGTCGCTCAAGCTGTTATGTAAAAAGTCAATATGTTCGAAAAATATATTTTTAGGAATAGATCTCCATTGAGAAATAGTTAAAGTTGCACGAACGAAATAAAAGAATCATTCTGTTATAAACAGTCCACACAATAATGCCGGTGGCTGCAGGAAGTAAGAATTAGATTAAAAGGTGCGGCTGCATTCTGACGAAAATCTGCTTACAGCGTTCTCGTAAAGAGTTCGACTGTTGGGACAAACATTTGAGCCCGCGCAGACAAGCTTGAGCGGAACAGTCCGCACCACTATTATTAGCATTCTTTTATTTATTGTTCATTGAAATAGGTTTATGCCACCAGAGCGTATTGATATTCCTCCTGATGGATCCAAACGTATCGTATCCTCTTGGTGAGCTTCTTGGCGATACGAACGATGGCATCCTGGCTCTTCATCCTCTTGCAGAGATCTTTGAATTTCATGGTCATTGCCGGATCTTCCCGGACAGCGGTCCAGGCGGATTCGATCATGATATAACGCAGGAACGAATTTTGCCTTTTCGTAATGCTGTTGCCTTTGATGGTATCATCTGATGAGCGCGTAGAGGGAATCAATCCGATAAACGCGGCAAGATGATCTTCGCTGCTGAAGCGGCTCATATCGAAGATCTCGGTATAGAGTGTCATCGCATTGATGAACGCAATTCCCGGAACGGTCATCAGAGCGTTAACAATAGAAGCGATCGAGTGATGTTTGGCCTCTTGCCGTAATTGTTTCAGGATGTCTTTGTTGTGTTGGCGGATCTCTTTGAGTTGGAGGAGTAAATTCCGGAGGGCGAACTGACCCGCAGTCGTTTTCATGGAAATGGATTCAAGCCAAAGAATGAAGGCATGGGACCAGCGCTGGTTTCCGGAGAAGTGCAGAGGTATCTGGATCCCCTGAGAATAGAGCAGTCCTTTGATTCTGTTCTTGGTGCGTGTTTGGGACTGCACGATGCGGTATCTCAGGCGCATGAGCATACGGAGTTCTTCCTGGTCACAGGAAGGGATATAAATGCCGTGGAGTGATTTGTTTTCGAGTTCACGGGCGAGTTTTCGGGAATCGATCGGGTCGCTCTTGTTCGCTTTTTCCTTGTCTGAGGTGGGGACATCGGCCGGGTTCGTAATAATACAGTCGATTTGATGTTCTTTGAACACACGCAGCGCCCAGAATCCGCAGAATCCCGCTTCGTAGACAATATGATAGATACCTCCGGGGTAGTTCTTCCGGAGATAAGCGAGCAGTTCCAGTGGATCGGGATTCATTGAAAATGTTTTCAATTCGATACCATTGGTACGAATTGTTACTTTCCAATTCTTGAGGTGGGTATCAATACCGATGTGGAAATGAGTATTGGCGAACGATAGACTGCGAGCGGTATGCATAAAAAGGTTTCCTTATGTTGTGAATCAGGGAAGGTAGACTTTTTAAACATAACTTCTGACGTTGCAACTGCGGCTTTAAAAAACATAGCCCCCATCACTGGGGGCTTGTCCTTTATGCGTTGCGCGAACGTGCTATAAAGAGCATGCCCACGAGTTTTTGAGTTTCCTCCAAAGAGAACTGCACACCGGAATCCTTCACGACCTCAGCAGCGTCACGTACGCAAGTCAACAGAAGCTCCTTCAGCTTATCGCCTGAAGACTGCACAGGTGCTTCCACCTTCGGTTGTTCTTTTGATACAACCTCCAGCATCATCTTTGCGTTCACGCGCTTACCGTTCTGCACAGCAAGCTTACGGATCATTACCGTATCACCGGGACCGAGCTTCATCTCGCTGATCTGGTTGTGGATCTCCGGTGTTGCAAAGAACGATTTCTCTTCACCGTCTGCATCCACTGAATACAAGTAATACTCCCCATATTGCGAGCTACCGATGTGCGGCGGTTTCAAGAGCGTCACTTGCTGACTCTGTCCCAGATTCAATTCCAACTTGGGACGATTGCCGTTGTTCGACATTGTTACCTCCTTTGATTGTGATGTATGAAAACTTTGTATCTCCCGAAATGACCTTCACTCCAGGTGGAACATCTCCCGATGCTTTCACATACTTGTTCAGCTTCGGCAGGTCGATCTCGAACGCTTCCGGTACGACACGCAGCAATCCTTTAGCAGATGCTACAGGCATCAGTTGTTCGATGTTCTCGATCTCCAGCTTGTCGCGCTGTTGTCGCAGCTTAAGTTGTCCGTGAATTAACTGAAGAGACTTATCGGACGTCTTAGCGTTGTGGTCGCGCATGAAGAACTCAAGCTGAGCCGACAGATAGGACACCTTCTTCATGATACGGTCTGATTCAGTCTGCCGGTAACGCTCGATGAGCAGTTGTTCCTCGGTTGCCAACGATTCCACATCATTCAGCTTTGCCTCAAGCTCAGCGATCTTTTGCAGACACTGATCGGCTTGAAGTGCCGACAGTCTGAACTGATCCTGAACTTCCTTCTGTTCTATCTCCGCCAGCCATTCATCAACCCATTGGGTCATAGATACTCCTTTCTGTTAGTGATATGTTCTTATACCATACCACGCTCGACTAATGAGGTGAACGTATCACCGGCAAAGATGATGTGGTCGTGAACAGGTATGCCGATGATCTTTCCTGCTTCAACGATCTGTTTGGTAATGGCAATGTCTTCCCGCGATGGTTCAGGATTGTCGGAAGGATGGTTGTGGGCTATGA
>CAIVNT010000355.1 GCA_903907305.1 uncultured Ignavibacteriota bacterium | reverse complement strand
GTGAAATCTTGTAATTTTGCAATGCTTTATAAAACTAACTCAGTCCCTATCCCTTCATCCGTAAATATCTCGAGCAGCAGCGAGTGTTTTTTTCGTCCATCGATCATGTGCACTTTGTTCACGCCGGAGTGCAAGGTTGAGAACGCGGACTTCACTTTCGGGATCATTCCGCCGCTAATGATACTCTCGCCGAACAATTCCCGCGCATTCTGTTCGGTTAATGTTGAAACGAGCTGTTTGTTGGCAATGACACCTTCAACGTCGCTCAGGTAAACGAGTTTTTCCGCTTTGAGTGCCGAAGCTACTGCAGCGGCAGCCAGGTCCGCATTCACATTATAGATCGTTCCATCTGTTGCAACGCCGAACGGTGCAATCACCGGCATCAGTTTATTATTCAGGAACATCTTCAGGAATCCGACATTCACATCAACGATCTTTCCGACGAGACCGATATCCTGGCCATCCTCTAGATATTTCTCCGCGGTAAGCAACGTGTTATCCACGCCGCTGATACCGACCGCTCCGCCGTCATTTTGATTGATCAGATTCACGATCTCTTTATTGATCTTACCGGCGAGGACCATCTGCACAACATCAACCATCTTCTTATCTGTAAAACGGTGGCCGTTCACGAACTGCGTCTCGATGCCGAGTTTGTATGCAATATCCGTGATCTCTTTGCCGCCGCCGTGAACGATAACGATGTTGATGCCGATCTTTTTCAGGATCGTAACATCTTTCGCGAACCGCTGTTTCAGTTCGGTCTCGGTCTGTGCCGCGCCGCCGTATTTTACAACAAATGTCTTTCCCTCATACTTTTGGATGTAGGGAAGGGCTTCGATAAGGATTTCTTCTTTGGTTTGTCCCATAAAGGATAAATACAAGATTACAATATTGAAAAATTACAAGATGGTGTTGAAAATATTTATTTGTCTGAGCTTAATCTTTTTCGGAGATATTTTATAAAATTTGCTATTTGTGTCGAGATGTTGACCGCATCTGATTTCAGTTTGGCAAATTCGTCCATCGAGATATATTCTTGATCGAACGCAACATAAAGCAGACTGCGGACCTCACCAATAGAACCTTTTGAATATTTGAGGAATCGGATACATTCCCTGTTACTGTCCCGTTCATACCCTTCCGCGATGTTCGACATGACTGAAACCGTGGCTCGTTGGATTTGATCCCGTAAACCGAAATCTCTCTTGAAGTCTTTGTTTTTTGTTGCTTTGTAAATTTGCTTTGAAAGCATCCTCGCATCTTGCCAAACATTCATCTCTTCGAATCGTTGAATCGCCATAACTTCCTCCTTTTTTAACAGGAAATTATGCAATTTTGAAATCTTGTAATATTGAATTCTATTGGCTCTTACGACCGATATGATCCGTTAATCCTAACATATTCAGCCGAAAGATCGCAAGTCCAAAATGTGGAGGAATGCTTTCCGGCGTTCAGATCGACGGTGATGGTGACTTCTTTTTGCTGGAGGATCTTCTTTGCTTTTTCTTCGGAGAAGCTGATGTCGTAGTTCTTTCCAAGAATCATCAAATCGTCGAAATAGATTTCCGTCTTATCGGGATTAAACTTGATCCCTGATCGTCCGGCGGCTGCTAAAATGCGTCCCCAATTCGCATCTTCTCCATGGATCGCAGTTTTAACGAGAGGGGAATTGCAGATCGTTCTGCATGCTGTCTCGGCGTCGATCTTCGATTTAGCACCGGTAACTGTGATCTCAACAAATTTTGTTGCGCCTTCGCCATCCTTCACGATCAGTTTGGAAAGGTGGATCAGCACATCTTCGAGAGCTGAATAGAATTTCTTATAATCAGAAGTTCCTTCCTTGATCTGTCGGTTCTCTGCTTTTCCGTTGGCAAGGATCAGAGCCATATCATTCGTGCTTGTATCGCCGTCCACAGTGATGCGGTTGAAGGAGAGGCTGTTGGCTTCAGCAAATGCCTTCTTCAACGCACTGTAGGAAATATTCGCATCCGTGGTGATGAATGCGAGCATCGTCGCCATATTCGGCGCGATCATGCCGGATCCCTTTGCGATACCGCCGATGCGCACGTGTCTTTCGCCGATTTCGATCTCCACTGCATACTCTTTCGGATACGTATCTGTTGTGCAGATACCTTCGGAGGCGGAGTCATTACCGTCACGGCTCAATGCTTTCACCGCATCATAAATGCCGTTGGTCAGTTTATCCATTGGCAGGAATTGCCCGATGACGCCTGTTGATGCCACCAGCACTTGTGATTCCTTTATGCCGAGAGCGGAAGCAGCAGTAGATACAGATTGTCGGGCATTCATCATTCCCCGTTCACCGGTGCAGGCGTTCGCATTTCCGCTGTTCACCAGAATCGCCTGTGCGGTCTTGGAGCGCTTCAGTTGTTTCTTATCCAGCGTAACGCAGGCGGCAACAGTCGCACTCTGAGTAAAAACACCGGCAACGTTTGCGGGGAGTTCAGAGAATATGACGGTGACGTCCTTTTTTGATTTTTTAATTCCCGCGCGGACACCGGCAGCAATAAATCCCTGGGGAGCGCAGACACCGTGATGGATGGTTTTATATTTGTGATTTTTCATGTTGTGTGTTTTAGATTCCCGCTAATAACGTGCGGGAATGACGGTGAAAAAAGTAATATGCCATTCCCGAATGGTCCATCGGGAATCCGGTGAAATTATAGTAACGCTGTTGTCTCTTCAAATCCGAACATCAGATTCATATTCTGCACAGCTTGTCCCGCGGCACCTTTCACCAGGTTATCGATCGCAGAGTGGAATATGATCTGATTGTTCCTCTCATACACTTTCCATCCGATGTCGATGAAATTCGTGTATTGCACGTGCTTGATCTCCGGAACGGCATCAGCGATCAAACGGACGAACGGTGCGTTCGAATAGTATTTTCGGTATGCAGCTTCGATCTGTTCCGATGTAATAGCACCTTTCGGAATACAATAGATCGAGGAATAGATCCCGCGGGTGATCGGAATCAGATGCGGAACGAATGTGATGGTTACTTTGTGACCACCGAAATCATGCAGTACGGTCTCGATTTCGGGGGTGTGCTGATGCGTCCCGACTTTATAGGCTTTGACCGTCTCATTTGCTTCCGTGAATGAAAGATCCACATTCGAACTGCGGCCGGCACCGGACACTCCCGACAACGAACTGATCGTGATGCCGTGAGGTTCGATCAATTCTTCCTTAACCAAGGGAACAAGCGGCAGCAATGCGCTCGTCACATAACAGCCGGGATTTGCGATCAATTGCGCAGCAGAGATCTCCCGTTTGTTCCATTCCGGGAGTCCATAAATCGCCTGCGCAAGCTGATCGGTTGCCTTATGCTCGTGTTTGTAATACTTCGTGTATAATAGAGGATCTTTCAGACGGAAATCGCCGCCGAGGTCGATCACTTTTTTTCCCGCTTTCACAAGATCGGGCACGAAATTCATCGCATCACCGGAAGGGAGGGCGATAAAAATCAGGTCGTCATGGAGAACTTTTTCCAGCGCATATTCTTCGTAAACAAAGTGTCCCACAGCTGATTTACGAAATCTGGGATACAGTTCGTCAACACGTTTCCCTGCGGAGGAATTGGCAAACACTTTAGATACTGCAACGGATGGATGACCGAGGAGGATCTTCAGGAGTTCTGCTCCGGAATAGCCGGAAGCGCCAATAATAGATATGTTCTTTTTCATCATTGCATAATTATACGGAAAACTGGATAATTATGCAATAAATATTTGTCCCGCCGATTTACAGATTCTCACAAAAATCATAATGACACCATCCAAGGATCAATGATTATTTTTAACTTTTCTTCCTCTGGTAAGGCATATAGGTTTTAACGGGTTCTGCAAACGCGGCTGTTTGATAT
>CAIVNT010000354.1 GCA_903907305.1 uncultured Ignavibacteriota bacterium | reverse complement strand
TCGGTATTGGCAAGCATCAGGTCGAGACTGTTCAGCCAGCCAAGCCGGTTGAGGATCGACTTTTTGTGGACATCTTCACTCCGCCAAATGGTATGATCTTTTTCCCATAAGCGTTTAATGATAGAATGTGCCGCAAATGCGCTGAATTGATTATTAAAATTCTGTTGAATTGAACCGGATGATATCGAAATTGAAGGCATAGTTTCTCATAAAATGATGAATTTTCTCTTGAATATAGCCATAAAAAACAAAAAAGGCGATGATTATTCACCGCCCTGAACTCTGCAATATCTTTTAAGAAATCATTTTTTGAATACAATCGACCCGGGAACGATACCGACCGTGGCAGAATCTTTCAGTGCCCCCGATTTTTCATACACATAGATTTTCCCGTTGGAATTATAATCTTTCGCATCACCGAGATAGATTCGCTCACTGATATTATCCACAGCAATAGAATATGCAGTCTTTGTAATGAAGGAAGGAGCAATGATGGAATGAGACTTGGTATCAAATTTGAGTAGACCATTTTTTACAACGGTAAAACCGTACCCATTGGAAGAGACCGCTAACTCACCCGGATGTCCGAACGTTACCAACGGCAGTGTAATCGTTGCTTTTACCGAATTCGTGGCGGCATCAATCACTGTAATATTACCCGGAGTATCGTTGTTCGAGTTCACGAAATCAGTATATCCATTGCAGATGACAATAATATCTCCGTCACTGTCCACGGAAATATCAGTCGGTGATTTCGCAGTTTTGATCACTGCTACGACCGAATCTTTCGCGACATCGATAACGGTAACAGTACTGTCTTCTCCATAACCGGAATTACAAACGAAGACTTTTCCGGATGCAACCGCCATGCCTTGAGGATTCATGCCTACGACAATATCACTTTTAAGAACAGCATAGTTCGAAGGATCGAACGATGTCACCGTCCCTTTATACAGATTGGTGATATATCCTTTTGACGCACTTGCAATGACGATTTTATTCGGACTGTTCCCCGGAACATTGATCGTACCGAGAAGTTTATGTGTCTCCGTGGAAATAATCTCGATCTTGTGTGAATTGTTGATGACAATGAACGCTTTGCTGTCATAGAGAGCGATATCGTTCGCCACATCACCCAGACTGCGGTTATTTGCTGCATAGAAAACATCTGAATAAATTTTGCCGGAATCCGGAACATACAACGAGAGTGAAGAATTCGATTTTGTGAATCCTCCCTCATTCAGCACATATACGCCTTTTGTCGATATAGGGTTTTCTTCTTTCACAGAAGCAGGGTCATTCTTAGCACAACCGGCGCACAAAAACAATGCACAGAGCGTATATTTCAGAAAGCTTATCATATTTCCTTTATTTGATTATTTAGAGTGATACTGTTGATGTAACAGAATAATTACACAGCGGCATTGGATACCCGCGGATGAGCAGAATATCTGTGTTTCCGAGGTTATTCACTTCTGCTCTTACCCGGAAAGAATAGCCGGCCGCTGCAAAACCATACGATATATTCGCATCGATATTGTCATACGTCGGCAGGAAAAAACGCGGATTATTATCCGATGTTTCATATCGAAAACCGGTGAACGAATAGGTGAGGTTAGCGGACAAGGATTCCCATGCGGTGCCAAGCGTAAACGATGAGAACTCCTTCGGCACATACGGTAGAAATTTATTTTTCGCCGCATCGCCGGGAAAATCTTCGCTGGTCTTTCGTGTGCGCAGGATATTGTGGGAATAGCTGACTATCAGCAGATTCTTCCATAGATTCAGTTTCGCACTGCCTTCAAATCCTTTTGACGTGACGGATTGCAGATTGACCGGGCTCCAAATTGTGCCCGATACAGGCCGCCAGACGATCTTATCGGCGGCATCGATGGAAAAATACGTCAGTTCGACAGAGGCATCAATCTCATCCGATTGTATCCCTGCGATAAGTCCGGCATCGAAGTTCCGTGAACGTTCCGGCGTCAATTTTGGATTTCCTCCACTGATCCAGTACAGATCGTTGAATGTCGGCACGCGAAAATTCTTTCCATAACTCGCGCGGATCCTGACCGATGGGATATCGAGTACTCCGATATTGATGCCGATCTTAGGTGAAATATCACCTTTGGTATCACTGAACGAATCAAACCGAACAGAGGGAAAGAGTATGAAATCCGTCAGTAACCGGAAATGATGTTCTGAAGAGATGAATCCGCTGGTCTGTTCACGGTGTGACGGAAACACTTCATTGCTGTTGATGGATGCACGTGAAAGCTCCGCGCCGGCAACGATGTAATGTTCTTCCGACACTGAATAACGGAACAACGGCGAAACACCAAGGATATTATTTTCATAATATGATTTGACAGTGTTTCCGATCGTAGAGGCATCAGGATCAAAAAATGTTTGTCTGTTATAGTGATACGCCACCGGCAGTGTGAGCAGCATCTCTTCAAGAAGACGGATCTCGGTCGTGGAGTTCATGAAGAGATCGTGATCATTGATGCGCCCCTGATTATTCTGGTGCGAGTTTGTCACGGCAGCAGGCTGACCCCGATCCGCATTCGAATATCGGACGATGTAGTGTGCTGCAACATCGTCCGTAAATATTGAACTCGCAGAAAAAGAATAATTCCTCATAACATAATCCGCACCATTGCGCCGGAGTGTCTGCACTCCTGTGCCGTCGTCAAAATGGAAACGGAAAGCGTTCGCTCCCCTTTTGAGATCGATCCCGCCGCGATAGGAGAATGCTTCATCTCCGCCGCCGGCCGACACCTGAAATCCCGACAATCCATACGAACCAAGTGTATTTGAAAGCGAAACAAACCAATGGCCATCAGGACGTTTCGTGACGATATTGATCACACCTCCGACGGCATCCGCCCCGTATTGCGACGAACTTCCCCCCGATGCTACTTCTATCCGTTCGATTTCGTTCGCCTGGAATATCCCCACATCAACGGTGCTGATCTGATATGTCGTGAATCGTTGACCGTCAATGAGAATAAGCGAATAATCCGAACCGAGTCCGCGAAAGGAGACAGAATGCAGTGCGCCGTTCCCACCGTAGCTTCTCAGAGAAAGTCCTGTGGAATTCTTTATTTTGTCCCCTATGGAAACACCGTTCAACTGCTCCAATTCCAGACTGTCGATCACTTTGACAGATGATGATAGCTTTTCGATGGGAATAGATGCTCTCGTCCCGGTCACAACAACATCCATCATCCGATAGACTTTGGATGAATCCTCTTCAGAATGAAGAAGCGCAGAACATGCCAATATCGAAAATAGAATATATTTCACTTTGCTCAATTCAGATTAAAGAACATTGCAGCAAAAAAAAATGAAGGCGTTAAATCCCACAAATAGGTTTTTTAATAAATCTCTTTTGTGTTTTAGTAATTTTTCGGCAGGTAATTTGAATCGCATTAAATAAAAAAGCCCAATCTTCAAGGATGAAAATTGGGCTAAGAAATATCGTTTGACCGGATGGAATTCCGGCGATTCATTTCTCAATCCATCCTCACTCCTCGAAGGTGTATTGAATCAGTCTCTTGGCAGGTCTCCTGGCTTGTTGTTCACATCAGATGTAGGCCACCTCCACGGTGGACTACATCTCACTCTGAAAAACTCACAGTTGCGGGTCAGCTTCCGGTTTGAACGGAATTCCCATTTTCACCCCGATCGTTATATCGGGACACCAACAGCGTTATGAAAAAGAACAAGTGCTCTTCAAATAAGAGCGTAAGAACTATGCGTTATGTGCTTCCGGCGAAGGGAACATCTTCACGGCAAATTCATACGCAGAGAAGAGCACGGTCACATAGAAGAGATCGCCGACAAGTGCATTCCGGAAGAACGGAATTGCTGCGACATAACACGCAGTAAACCCACTCATCGTCATAGGATACAATGAACCGCTCTGCCACACTCCGAAATTCGTCACCACAAAGAACAGAACTGAACCGGCAACAGTCGAACCGGCGATGAGACCGACCGACTTTTTGTTTGATGCAGCCATACCCAGGAAAGTCACCAGCAGGAACGCCGAATAGACCCAGATGATACCGGAATACATCCCGAGAAAATAATCGCTGATGATCAATGCGGCCAGCGGAAGCACTGGTGCAACGCGCTTGTCGAAATACATTCCGCCGAAGAGCGCAATGGCGGTGATCGGTGCAAAATTCATCGGATGCGGGATCAGTCGCGAAAATGCTGCTGCGAGGATCAGAATCGTCCCGATCAAAACTTGGGTCTGTTTGTTCATACTGTCTCCTTACTGACGTTAAATGCTTTAAACGAAAAATGCCTCATTGAGACAATGAGGCACGAAAAATTTTCAGGTTCAAAATTTTCTGCCACCTCATTCCACGAAGGTGAATCAAGATCGGTATTGGCAGGTCTCCTGGCTTGTCTTTTTCATCAAATGCTGTTCACCGTTACGGTGGACTGCATCTAACTCTGAAAGAACTCACAGTTGCGGGTCAGCTTCCGATTTGAACGGAATTCCCATTTTCACCCCGACGTTGATTCCATCGGGACACCAATACTTCATATGGAAAAGATCAAAATTTCTTGGGATAAAGATACGACTTCATCCTGCTGTAGTCAAGTTTTTTTGACGAATACCTTCCGCACACGGTCCAATTCAGCTTTCGTGAAGAAACCTATTGCAAATAAACTGATGAGCCAGACGGAAAAGATAATAATGCGAAGACCAAGGTTCTCGCCGAGCACGTGTGCAGCAACAAATGCAACGATCACCGATCCGACCAATTTAGAAATTCGTGTAAATTCATATTCAATGTAATAGAAACGCTGTGCAACAAAATATAATGTGAGTGCAACCATCGCATATCCTATTGTTGTTGCATACGCCGCGCCCATGATACCGAAGATCGGCACAAGAATGAAGTTCAATGCTACATTGGAGACGGAACCGGAAAGTGAGGTCGGAAGAAGATACATCGTCTTCTTCTCGATCTGGATACCGGCGTTAAGATTCGTCCCGATTCCGCTGAAGATATATCCCAGCAGAACGAACGGTACAACGCTCAGTCCTTCCCAATATTCCGACGAGATGATCGTGACACCATAAAATTTATGCTTGATGATAGCATCCAGAAAGAAGACAAGCAGCAGGAACACGGTCAGCGTAATGAACAGATAATAGGTCATTACCCTGGAGAACATCTGCTTCGCGTTCGGATCCTTCGCATGAGAAAGGAAGAACGGACGCCATGCATATTCGAACGTCGCTGTGATCACCGCCATGAATATGCCGAGGCGGTAATTCGCCTGATAGATACCGACGGAACGGTCGTCCACCAGCAATTTCAGGATCGGGCGGTCAGCGATCTGCAGAGCCATACCGGAAAGCGCGACCGGGATCAACGGAATAGCGAATTTTATCATCTCCGTATACAGATCACGCCGAAAGGTAAAGCGGAAATACTTCACTACGGACGGAATGAGAAGAACGAATGTCACGACCGATGCTGCAAGATTGCTGAAGAGGATTCCTTCTATCCCCCATTTCCATTGCACCAGTGTCAGGATGCTGAGTCCAAGATTCAGCACGATGTTGACGATCTTGATCGCTGAGAATAATTTTGCATTTCGGTGAAGACGAAGAGCGGCAAATGGAAGAAGAGCGAGCGTATCAAAGAACAAAATACCGGCAACGTAATAACAGATGCGCGACATCGACACATCCAGTTGGAAGAGAACCGTCGCGGGAGCCGCAAAAATGATCAACAGAACAGAAAGAACCGTTGATGTAAAAATATATGAAAGGAAAGGCGTGCTGAAATTCTCTTTCTCATCCCCGATCTCTTTCATCCCTGCAAAACGGAAATACGCGGATTCAAGTCCATAACTGTAGGCGATGGTATAGAATGCAATGAATGAATAAACTGTTGCGACAACGCCGTATTCCGCCGGAGCGAGAATGTGCGTATAGAGCGGCACAAGAAGGAAATTCAGCAGCCGTCCGATAATGGTGCTTACACCGTAGATGGCTGTATCGGATAAGAGTCGTTTTAATTGCTGGAACATAGAGTGATAGAGTGACTGTGCGGTCAGCAGACATTCCGGTGAATGTCTGCTTGGATGAAGGATATGCTATGCGATATATTCCAGTGAGATGTCCAATGCTTTTGGAGAATGTGTCAGTGCACCGACGGAGATCACATCCACTCCTGTCTCGGCGACCGGGCGGACCGTCTGCAGATCGATGCCGCCGGATGCTTCAACTTCCACGGAGCCATTGATGAGAGTGACGGCTTCTCTCATCATCTCGAGAGAATAATTATCGAGCATGATCCGGTCGATACCGCCGATCGTAAGCAGTTCTTTCACCTGATCGATGGAGGTCGTTTCCACTTCCATCTTTACTTCGATCTCGTTCTCTTTCAGATATTGTTTGCATATCAGAACAGCGTTCGTGATTCCTCCTGCGGCAGCGATATGATTATCCTTGATCAACACCATGGAATCAAGCGCGAACCGATGATTGATCCCGCCGCCGTCCGACACCGCTTTCTTGTCCAGAACACGCAGACCGGGAACGGTCTTTCGAGTGTCAGTGATCTTCGCTTTCGTTCCGGCAACGGCGTGCACGTATTTGTGCGTAAGCGTTGCAATACCGGACATTCGCTGAAGGAAATTAAGTGCAACACGTTCACCGGTGAGCAGACTCCGGACCGGACCGTGAAACTGTCCGAGAGAAACGCCTTTTTCAACCAATGCGCCGTCAACAACAGAAGGCTCGAATGTCACCTGACCGTCCACACAACTGAAGACAAGTTTCACAACATCCAGGCCGGAAATGATGCCGCTTTCTTTTGCAATGAGTTCAGCTTTACCGAGTTGTTCTTCCGGAATCAGTGATTCGCTGGTGATATCGCCGAATCCGACATCCTCGAACAAGGCCTGTTCGATCAATCGGCCGATGCGGCTGTCGTTCAGATAATTATTTTCCATCGGTTTTCGGAAGAAGGATGGGAATACCGTCTTTCACTTCATAGACAGTATTACAAGATGTGCACGTGAGTGTTGATTGCTTCTCATCGTACCGCAATTCTGCTCTGCACGAAGGGCAGCAGATAATATCTAAGAGATCTTGTTTTATCATAGTAAAAAATATTTCTGCATGATGTTCATATATTCCTGCGGCGGACGGATCGGTCTGCCGGAGAGTGCGTTTGTAAATGCGTGGCTTGTCTGCCCGGTCACCAGGACCTCGCCGTCACTCTTGCGAGTGATCTCATACTCGATCGTAATTTTAACGGAAGGTTCTTCGTTGAGTGATGCTTTTACTTGAATAATTTCGTCATACTGTGCCGAACGCCGATATTTCACATGGGCTTCGGTCACGACCAGATAGATGCCGGATTTTTCAATCTCGAAGTAGACGACGCCGATATTACGGAAAAGGTTGGTCCGTGCTTCTTCAAAATAGGTGAGATAATTTCCGTGGTAAACAACTTTCATCCCGTCCGTCTCGGCGTACCGTACTCGGATATCAGTCGAGAATGAGACTCCCTTCTCACTCATTCCATGCACCCATATTGCTGAATTTTTCGATCCTGCGTTCAACAAGTTTTTCGGGTTTCAGCTTCATGAGCGTCTTCAGTTCTTCCAGTAGGGCATCTTTCAGTATCAACGCGGCCTGTTGAGGATTACGGTGAGCGCCTCCCTGCGGTTCCTGTACGATACGGTCGATGATCTTTTGTTCGAGCAGATCGGGCGGAGTGAGACGAAGTGCTTCCGCTGCCTGTTCTTTGAATTCCCAGCTCTTCCATAAGATAGACGAGCATGATTCCGGAGCAATCACAGAATACCAGGTATTCTCCAGCATCAGCATTTTGTCACCGACACCGATTCCCAGCGCACCGCCGGATGCACCTTCACCGATGATCACCACAATGATCGGTACGGGAAAATGCGACATCTCAAATAAATTCCGCGCGATCGCTTCAGCCTGTCCGCGTTCTTCCGCCTCAAGTCCGGGATATGCGCCGGGAGTATCAAGCAGAGTAATGATGGGGCGGTTGAATTTTGCAGCGAGTTTCATCAATCGGAGAGCCTTGCGGTATCCTTCGGGATTCGGCATCCCGAAATTACGATAGAGATTCGATTTCGTATCGCGTCCTTTTTGATGACCGATGATCATCACCGGCTGACCGTCCAGTTTTGCAAATCCACCCACGATCGCTTTGTCATCACCAAACGTTCGGTCGCCGTGCAGTTCAATAAAATCGGTGGTCATGTACTGAATATAATCGAGTGAATACGGGCGTTCGGGGTGTCGTGCGAGCTGAACGCGCTGCCAGCGGGTAAGATTGGAGAAGATGTTCTCACGAAGCTGACT
>CAIVNT010000353.1 GCA_903907305.1 uncultured Ignavibacteriota bacterium | reverse complement strand
GATGTGTGTCTCCAATGATGTTCCGACGATCTGTTCACCTTCGAGGATCGTGTCAAAGTAGCCGCGGATTCGTTCACTGTATCCAAAAAATGTATGGCCATAATTTGGGATACGCCCGCCGCCGGCAACGTTGCCGAAGACCCTCCCTGCGATAACAACACCATACCATGCGGGAACATATCTTCGGATGTCGATACCAATTCGCTGATAATTTACTTCTTTTTCAAATAAGCCGATTTTCGAGATGCCGAGGCCGATGTATGTTCCGTAAGAGGCATATTCTTTCAGGTCCCGCGTATCGTAGAAATAGGAAGCGTGCAGTGAATAGAACTCGTCGCGGCCGTTCGGCGAGAGTGTACGTCCCGACAAATTATTCGAGACGGAAAGATTAATATATTCCAGTTTCATTGTAATCATCGTGAAGAGCGAATATCGTTTCCCGAGGGTCATTTCAATACCCGATCGGTTCTCATCAAAATTCGATGCACCGGCGAGTGAGACAAGACTTCTGTTTTGCTGCTCGGTATAATATGCACGAAATGAAAAGAATATCTTATTCTGTACATCGAAATGGGGATTTGTATAGTTGATGGAAACGAACGGATCATACCGTAGACCGAAGGCGCCATACATCTGCACGTTATTCCCGCCGACATTGTTGTGCGCAAGACCGAGGCCGTAATAATATTTTGAGAAATCTCTGTCCTTCAGTCCCAACACGGGAAATGGATAGAAATACCACCGCTCTGAAACGACCACAGACAGTGTCGCAACATCTTCGGAGTCTGGAATGACCTGTATCTCAACTTTCGTGAAGAGACGAAGGCTGTAGACTCGGTTGATGTCAAACTGTGCTGCCTCGTGTGTGATGAGTGAACCGGGTTTCAGCGACATCTCATCTTCGATGATATACGACTTTGTCAATTCATTCCCGATACAGATCACCCGACCGACACGGTAGGTGGAATCGGGCCAGTTAAATTTCGGGATCGTCACTTCCTGTCCATAGGAAATGGTGACAAATAACAGCATTCCAAAAAAAGATCTGATCATCGAAGTAATATAGGTAAAATAAAAAGGCAGAACATCCGTTCTGCCTTAATTCAACAGTGGTATCCAGTTCAGCGGACCAATGCGCGATGTTCAACAGCAATGCAAAGATCCATCACCACTCGGAGGCCAGACTTCTCTGCTTTTTCCGCAGCCAGTTCGTTGACGACGTTCAACTGCATCCATACGGACTTTGCGCCGACGCTGATCGCTTCATCGATCACCGGCATCACTTCATCGGGATTCCGAAAAATGTCCACAATGTCGATCTTTTCAGGGACCGACTTTAGATCGGGATAACATTTCATTCCTAGCACTTCCTGATACATCGGATTTACCGGAAATACTTTATACCCTTTTTTCTGGAGGAACTCAGCGATCGCACCGCTGTCGCGCCACGGCTTTGGAGAAGCACCGACGACCGCTATTGTCTTTGCCTGAGATAAAAGATCCTTCAAATCTTCATCGGTTGTGATCATAATCCATTACAAGATTGCAAAATTCCATGATTTACTATTCATAAACTCATGTTGTTGTAATCTTACCTATTTTGAAAATTATTTAATTTCTTCCATATAACTTTCCACAGGAGGACACACACATATCAACTGACGGTCGCCATGTGTATCATTTACTCGGCCTACACTCGGCCAAAATTTATGAGCGCGGACCCATTGAGTCGGATAGACAGCCTTCTCACGTGAATAGGAGTGTTTCCAATTATCGTTCATCACCGTCTGCGCTGTGTGCGGAGCATTTTTGAGGACGTTATCATCCTTTGTAAAATTCCCCATTTCAATTTCTTCGATCTCCCTGCGGATATGAAGAAGTGCATCGCAGAATCGGTCAAGCTCGCCTTTCGGTTCGCTTTCCGTCGGCTCGATCATCAAAGTGCCGGCGACGGGAAACGAAACGGTCGGCGCATGGAATCCATAATCCATCAAGCGTTTGGCAATATCGGTCACTTCAATTCCTGCTGAAGCTTTGAACTTTCGCATATCCACGATCATCTCGTGAGCGCATCGTCCGTTCTTCCCTACATACAGAATATCGAATTCTTTTTCGAGACGAGCTTTTATGTAGTTTGCATTCAAGATTGCATACTTCGTTGCATTCGTCAATCCGTTTGCGCCCATCATTTTAATGTAAACGTACGAGATCAGAAGAATGCTTGCGCTTCCCCACGGTGCCGCCGATACAGCGGACATTTGCGTTGATGGTGATTCCGGTTCGTCATCGCTGTCGATCATGTCCACAATGGAATGACCGGGCAGGAATGGAACGAGATGTTTCGCGACACAGATCGGTCCCATACCAGGACCGCCGCCGCCGTGAGGGATACAGAATGTTTTATGAAGGTTCAAATGGCACACGTCGGCTCCTATGCGTGCAGGGCTCGTCAAACCGACCTGTGCATTCATGTTCGCGCCGTCCATATACACCTGTCCGCCGTTCTTATGTATGATGGAACACATTTCTTGAATGCTCTCTTCGAACACTCCATGCGTTGATGGATATGTGACCATTAAACAGGCAAGGTTTTCTTTATTCTGTTCCGCTTTCGTTTTCAAATCTTCTATTTCGACATTGCCTCGATCATCACATTTTACTACGATCACTTGCATACCGGCCATCACTGCACTCGCGGGATTCGTACCATGCGCTGAAGAAGGGATCAACGCAATATTTCTGTGCGGCTGGGCTTTCGATTTAAGATATTCCCGGATTACAAGAAGTCCTGCGTATTCTCCCTGGGCACCGGCGTTCGGCTGGAGGGACACTCCGGCAAATCCGGTGATCTCTTTCAGATCGTTGGAAAGCTCTTCAAATATCTGTGTGTATCCAACGGCCTGCTCGCGCGGAATGAAGGGATGCAGCGAACCGAACTCCGGCATTGTGATCGGCAGCATTTCTGTGGTCGCATTTAATTTCATAGTGCACGACCCAAGCGGGATCATGGAGAAATTCAGCGAAAGATCCTTCATTTCCAATGAGTGAATATAACGAAGCATTTCGTGTTCAGATCTGTGTGAATTGAAAACGGGATGGAGCATGAAGCTGCTGGTTCGGATAAATTTCTTCTCCCATTCCAATTGAACATTCTTTGAGAGTTCTGCAACGGAGATCACTTTGCTCTTTACCGATGCGAAAACAGAAAGGATCGTTTCAACTTCTTTTAACGTTGTGGATTCGTCCACTGAAATTCCGACCGTTGTGTCGCTGACGCGACGGAAATTCATCAATGCACCGGCAGCGCGGTTGATGATGGAATCTGTCGCGTTACCTGTTACGATATGCAGCGTATCGAAGTATGTTTCGTTCGTCTGCCTGAACTCGAGTTTTTTGAGACCTTTGTCCAATACTTTTGCCAGACCGTGAACTCGGGATGCGATCGTCTTCAAGCCGTCCGGTCCGTGATACACACCATACATGCTGGCCATGATCGCAAGAAGCACCTGTGCCGTGCAGATATTGCTCGTCGCTTTCTCGCGGCGGATATGCTGCTCTCGCGTCTGCAATGCCATCCGATAGGCTTTATTGCCGTTGGAATCGATGGTTACCCCAATGATACGTCCCGGCATAACACGCTTATACTCATCTTTGGTTGCCATGAATGCGGCATGAGGACCGCCATAGCCCATCGGTACGCCGAATCGCTGAGCGCTGCCGACCACGATATCCGCACCGAATTCGGCGGGAGATGTCAGCATCGTCAACGAAAGAAGATCTGCCGCAACTGTAACAAGAACATTATTCGCCTTTGCCTGAGCACAGAATACCGTGTAATCATAGATCGCGCCATTCCCTGCGGGATACTGCACAAGAGCACCGAACACAGTATCACCGAATTTTTCTTTGCGATGGTCGCCGACTACGACATCGATCCCGAGAGGAACTGCACGCGTTTTCAAGACATCAATGGTTTGAGGAAAACATTCTTCGGAGACAAAGAATTGATTCCTTTTCTTTTCGTGATTGTGTGAATACATCATAAACATTGCTTCGGCAGCAGCGGTCGCTTCGTCTAGCAGCGAAGCATTCGCGATCTGCATTCCCGTCAGATCAATGATCATCGTCTGATAATTGAGCAGCGCTTCAAGTCTTCCCTGAGCGACCTCAGCCTGATATGGAGTATATGCCGTATACCAACCCGGATTCTCGAGGATATTCCGTTGAATTACCTGCGGAACGATCGTGCCGTAATATCCGGCGCCGATGAATGAACGGAAGACCTTGTTTCGCGATGCAATACCGCGGATATGATTGATCGTCTCATATTCCGTCATCGCCTTATTGATCTTCATGGGAGCTTCAAGACGGATGTTCGCGGGAACGGTTTGTTCAATCAGTTCATCCAGCGATGAAACGCCGATGGTCTTCAGCATCTCTCTGGTCTCTTCTTCGTTCGGGCCGATGTGACGCGGTTCAAAAATGTCTGTAGGATTGAGATTGAGGTTCATATTTTGGCAATGATTATTTATATGTAAGTGCTATACATTCAGCACGTCATTCCTGCGTTCGCTGGTCTGACATAACTATTACGGTGACTCTTGTAATTTCGAGATCGCAACTTCTGCAGCCGCCTGCTCCGCTTCTTTTTTATTCTTTCCGGTACCGATGCCAAACGGATCGTTGCCAACGAGAACTTGAATGGTAAAGGTACGGTCGTGATCAGGTCCTTCTTCTTTCAATGTTTGATATCGAGGAATCCCTTTCCCTTTTGCCTGGGAAAGTTCCAGCAATTCGCTTTTAAAATTTTGATCGCTTACCTGAAGATATCCATTCGCCAGTGCCGAGTGCAATCGCTCAAGAATGAATCCTTTCGAAACTTTCATCCCGCCGTCCAGATACAATGCTGCGATAATCGCTTCGTATGCATCCGCAATGATGGTATCGAATCCTTTTTCCTGCACACCGGCGGAGTTGGTATGCGTGAGCATGAATTTCTTCAGCTCGATCTCCTTTGCGCAGAATGCCAGTGCTTTGCGGTTTACCAATTGCGCGCGCAGGATAGTCAACTCCCCTTCCTCTTTTTCCGGATACTGAGCAAAGAGATATTCGGCAACAACAAAGTTCAGGATGGAATCGCCAAGGAACTCAAGCCGCTCGTTCGATTCAAGTCCTTCCATGTGCGAGATAGGGATGAATGAACGATGTACCAGTGCGCGAACAAAATAGTCTTTGTTGACAATTGAATAACGCAATACAGATTGTAATTGGTTCCAATCAACGCGGGAATAGAGAGTGAGGAGTGTTCGGTCCTGTTTTCCGAAGAGTGAAGCAATGAATTGACGAAATCGCGAAAGAACCACTGGTTGTGCGCGCTAGTGAAGAGTTCAATTAATTGTGATAAATATAGGGAAAAATGAGGAGAATTGCCTGAGAGATTTTGCGGTCCATAGCGTGAATTTGACACACTGCCATGCTTCGTCTATGCTCGGCATGACAGTTTTACTGCTTGAGTGAATATTCCTTCGATTCATCGATTGACAGAGGACATTCCCCGTTCAGGATAACGGGTGCCGGAAGCAGAGTCGACAGGAATTGATTCATTGATCCGCTGAAGTTCATCCTTTGTGAAACGAATTGTCGCCGCGACAACATTCTCTTCAAGATATTTTCGTTTTTTCGTTCCGGGAATGGGGACGATGTTGAAATCCTGAGAAAGGACCCAGGCTAACGCCGCCTGAGCGGACGTGCACTGCTTCAGTTTCGCGAACTCTTCGATGCGTTTCACGAGTTCCAGATTCTTTGCCATATTATCCCCCGCAAATCTGGGATTCGTTCTGCGATAATCATCCGACGGCATCTCGTCTACCGAAGTGAAACGTCCTGTAAGAAATCCTCTTCCGAGAGGACTATACGCAACGAACGTGATCCCGAGTTCCTTGCAAAGAGGAAGTAACTCCGCTTCCACATCTCGGGTCCACAACGAATATTCAGTCTGCAAGGCGGAGATCGGATGGGTCTTATGCGCTCTGCGGATGGTCTCCGGTGCCGCTTCGGACAGACCGAGGAAACGTACTTTCCCTTCCTTCACGAGATCGGACATTGCGCCGACCGTCTCTTCGATGGGAACATTCGGATCGACACGGTGCTGATAATAAAGATCGATCACATCGATGCCGAGATTTTTTAAACTGGAATCGCACGCCAGCTTTACATATTCCGGACGACCGTTCACTCCCCCAAAACTGCCGTCTGCTCCGCGCATGTTGCCAAATTTTGTGGCGATCACCACATCCTTGCGGTGGGGCTTCAGCGATTTGCCGACAAGAACTTCATTCTTCCCGATGCCGTACATATCCGCTGTGTCGAAGAAACTAACACCGAGTTCCACCGCGCGGTGGATCGTTGCCTCCGATTCCACATCATCCTGTCCTGAATAAAATTCGGACATTCCCATGCAGCCGAGGCCAAGAGTGGAGATATATTCATCCGTCTTTCCAAGCATCCTGCGTTCCATCGTTTTACCCTATTCCTTTTCCCGTAGTATTAATTAATGCGGACCGGTGATCAATTCACCTTTTGAATCCGTTAAGATCAGCACGCCATCGCTCCCACCAACCGTTGTGGAATTGGAATACCCGACAATGCCAAACCGGTCGGCAGCAATCTTTTTGATCGACAGTCCAACATCGGAGTATTTTCCACCAAATATCTTTGTAAATAAATGAGCACCGCTTTGCGAATATGCAGAGATCAGAATATCAGATTGAATTCCATAGTTGCTGTATTCTCCGCAGGTCACCAGCATGACTTTCCCCGACATATCAAGAGCATTAAATGAATCATGACCGATGTTGCCTGTATATTTTTTCCATAATGTCACACCTGAACTGTCAAGGCCTGCAAGCAGACCGTCTTCACGGGTTCCCGTATTACAGATCTTCCCGCAGACGTAAATGTGTCCGCCGAACGAACTGACCGAAAAAATCTCCGAGTTTCCGTCGCCGGAATAGATCGTAGTCCATAGTTCATTCCCCGCTCCATCAACTCGCTGCACGAAAGCACTCCAGAATGTGCCAGTACTGCGCCGAGTAGTTTTTCCTGCGATCACAAAGCCATTGCCGTCGAGATCAATCGCAGCAGGAATATCGCCGGACGGAAGAGCAAAGACAAACGGTTCACGAACAAACGGCTCCTCCCGAAATCGATATACACATATTGATGTTGAATCGCTATCTTGCATTGTGGCGCCTGCAAGGAGATACCCTCCCTGCTCAAGCTCAAAAACACCAAGCAAAGACTGATCGGAGTCGGCAGTAAATGTCTTTTCCCATATCATATTCCCGTCACCGTCCACTTTTACGCACCACAGATCATTTGAAGTTTCCGAAGCATTTTTTATTCCGGCCAGCAGATAATTCCCATCAAGTGTTTGTTTAATCTGTGTGAACCACGATTCGTTGCTTCCTCCGAATGCTCTTTTCCATAAAAATCTGCCGACGGAATCGTATTTTACCAACAGTGCACTGCCGCCACTGTCGTGTGTAGAGCCGCACACCATGATGCCGGATTCAAACGACGGACAGAGCGATGAGAACATATCATGACTCGGTGTGCCGTACATTCCGGTGCAGGTTTCAGTTCTATACACTGTCCGCAGGGGCGACCATTCTCCTTTTGCCTTTCCAACCGAATTCGGTCTTACCCTCCACCAAAACACTTTGTCCTTCGGCAGATCAACAACTGCTGAAAGCGAAGTTGTATCAAAACTCACGTCCGGCATTTTAGATTTCTGATCATCAAACACTTCGATCGAATAGGATACGGTATTGGGGACCGGACTCCAACGAATGAGTAATTTAGGATCCGCAGAGACGGTAAACTCAGAAGGTGCAGTGATTTGCACCATGGGTTTTTGGATTTTCGGAATGGATATCTTTATGCTTTTCGATAGGCCGATATTGTTCGATGTGTCCGCGGCGTGGGCAGTCAAATAATGTTTTTGATCATCCGCCCAATAATTACTTTGCAGAGGAAAGATATACGGGGACTCTTTTACTTCTCCCAACAACTGATTGTCGATAAAAAATCGGACATTCGCCACACCGACATTATCCGTTGCAAAGACAATGACGGTATCCAAAGCCGTGATGTCGTCTCCGCTTTCGGGAGAAACAATCTCAACCTGCGGTGGAGTGACATCGGCCAATGAACTTCCGCAGCCCGAAAGAACGGCCGTTACCGACAAACAAATACCGACAATCAAAAAAGAAAGTCCCGGAGGGTGTGGTATCCGGGACATTGTCTTTTTCCTATAGAAATTATTCTTATGCACTGGGAGCCGCTTGATTTTGCACACGCAGATATTCCCTGACCAGCCGGGTGATCCGTCTCCGTACTTTCTGTTCGTCTGTCTGTGAAACAGATTCAAGAGCATTCATGTGTTCCTGCAGAATTAATTTCGATTTTGCCGGCAGCACCGAAAAAAATTTTGCAGAGATATGTTCCGGCGCATTCTTCAGCGCAATCGCCATATCTTCGCCGGCGATATCCCTCATCAACTGCCGGATCACTTTTTCATCCAATTTATCGAGTGCGCCGAAGGAAACGCGCTGTGCGGCCAATTGTTTATAAAGATCAACATTCATCACTTTGATGAATTCACTGATGGAGTGCTCCGAATTTTCATCGATATTATCAAAAATATCCAGAAGCATATCGGTCCCGAGCACCTGCACATTGTTGATAGCCGGAATTTTTGCTGCTTTTGCGGCGATATCTCTTGCCACGGTCACGAATGCGTCCGAGGTCAACCGCTGAAGTTTCGCCAGCTCCAATGCGACATCCCCTTGATGCATTGAAGGAAGATTCTTCAACAAATTTCCGGAAATGGCAGGATTCAACTGCGATAAGATTATTGCAATAATTCCGGGCGGTTCATCCTTCAGCAAAAGATAAAGTTGCGGCTCCGATAATTTTTCAAGGAAGGCGAAAGGATTCTGATTCTCCGACTTTGAGATCGAGAATTGTTTTATCTGCAGTTGATTGTTGACGAATGCCAATGCCTCATGGATCTCTGCCGGAGTTTTCAGCGGAAGATCGATGCCCAATTGATTGAGGATGGTAAATTCTTCCTTGGTTAGATTCTCTTTGACAATCGCAAGAATGCTGGACCCGAATTGAGACAGCACGATTTGAAGCTTTGCCTTTTGCTGCTCATCCGCCATCATTTCCTTCATAACCGCCGCAATGACATCCGGTCTGCCCACAGACGTTGTGATAATCCCCGACTTAAGTTTTTCGTTCTCAACGGTCTCGCTCGCTCGCTGTATATTCTCGGGAAGCATCAGCAAATAGTCGGCGTCTTTTGTAGATGCCTGCTGAACTTCGTTTTTCCGCGCAAGTTCGTCCAACTGCTGCCGATGCCGTGCATCATTGGCGGAAGTTCTTTTCAACAGCAGGAATACGGCCATCAACAAGATCGCAAAAAGAGCAATAATGGCATAATCGGAGGCAGAAAACGTCGAATAAAGTTCAGCCTTGGCTACCGCACTTGAATCGACAGAAACTTTCTTCAATTCTGCTTCTTTCACGGGTTGTGAATTCTGTGCTGCCACATTCGTTGGAGGGAACGCAATCTCCTGAATTTCGATCTTATCGCCGCGAGATCTGCTCAGTTTGCCCGCAACAAATCCTATATTCTCGAGCAGTCGAAGTATTTCCGGATCGCTCTTCGTACTGTATTTATCGATCAGCAGTCGGATATCGACTTTATCG
>CAIVNT010000352.1 GCA_903907305.1 uncultured Ignavibacteriota bacterium | reverse complement strand
ATACGCCATATGATACATCAGTTGTCCTGCGGTGAAGGATTCTTCAGTCGGTTTCCAGTCCTTTTGCTCCGGCGGCAACAGAAGAAACAACGGTTCGGTCGGAGCGAGCTGTTTTTCAGCATAATCACGAAATTGCAGCGGTGTCATCGGGTTATCCTTCGAATTCAGACTCTATAATGATCTGTTGGTCAACGATGCGGATATGCAGCACGTTGGGACGGCAGCAGACGGAACAATCTTCCGTCAACATTTGGCTTTCTCCCCCCTCCGGTTCCACAAACACTTCATTTTCTTCACCGCAAAAAGAGCAGAGAAATGATCCGTAAAAGTCCATACGCCAAAATAGAGAACTTGATATTCAAAAACCACACGGGAACATTGCTATTTTCCCGCACGTCAAACTTACGGCCGCAGGCAGTGACATGCTCTAAACATTGCTTATCTGCCCTAATTTCAGTATTTTTATACACTTACAAGGTTTTTTCACCGATACTTATCCATCTTTCAGAGGAGTTTTTCAGGTATGCGTTTGAAAACGTTATTGATGACTACTGGTGTTTTCGCATTGTTTGCGGGATTCATTGGATGCGGCGGCGGAGCTTTCGTCGCAGATATTGCCGGAGACAAGATCTCCGTTGAAGAATTTGAACAGATCTACTCGAAAAATAACGGCGGAACCGAAGTGGCAGCCAAGACGTCACTGGAAGACCGTCTGAAATTCCTCGACCTATACGTGAAATTCCGTCTGAAAGTGAAGGAAGCATATGCGTTGGGCTACGGAAATGATAAGGAATTGCGCAGTGAATTGAATGAATATCGCAAAAACCTGGCGGTTTCGTACATGCTGGAAAAAGAGATCACCAAACCGGCACTGGAAAAGATGTATCAGCGTAAACTGAAATCGATCCGTGCAAGCCATATCCTCGTGGGTGTTCCTTCGGTGAATCCGGAAGATACCCTTCTGAACTTCCAGGATGCCATGAGGGTGATAGACTCTTTAAAGATGGGATATTCGTTCGAGGCTCTCGCTGTGAACAATTCGCGTGATCCTTCAGCACAGCAGAACAAAGGGGACCTCTATTATTTTAGCACTGGTCAGCTTGTCCCGGAATTCGAAGATGCGGCATACAGTCTAAAACCGGGCGAGATCACAACATTCCCGGTCCGGACGCAGTTCGGTTACCACATCATTAAAGTGACCGATGTAAAGGACAATGTCGGTCCGGTGCAGGCAAGCCATATTATGAAACGCCTGAACCGCGGTGCCAGTGCGGAAGATTCCGCCCGTGCATACAAAGAGATCAGCGCGATCCTCGATTCGATCAAAGCGGGAAAGAATTTCGCCGAGATTGCAAAATCATCCTCCGATGATCAATACAGCGCAGAACGTGGAGGCGATCTCGGATTCATCGAACGCGGACGGACTGTACGTGAATTTGATGAAGTGCTCTTCAATATGAAGGATGGAGAAACATCGGGCATCATCAAAACGCAGTTCGGATTCCATATCATTAAACGCGAAAAGGCTCAGGGAATCCCGGCTTACAAAGAAATGGAACAGCAGCTGAAAACGGAATACCAGAATTACCGTTTCCAGTATGACTACAACGCGATGGTAAATAAGATCCGCTCACTCTACTCGTTCAAACAGATCGACAGCGTTGCGAAGATATTCGCCAAGGCAGTGGATACTTCCAAAACGACAAACGATGCGAAATGGGACAGCACCGTTTCACTTTCCGTCCGCGCGATGACCGTCTATACATATGCCGGAAAAAAAGTATCTGTCAATGAAATGATCGAACTGGCAAAGAACAATCAGGAACTGAAGAACCTTGCACTGAATGCCCCGGCAACCACAATGCTGATGCTCGACAAGGTCGGCATCGGTCTGGTCACCGAATATCACGCGCAGCAGCTGCAGGACAAGTTCCCCGATTTCAACCGCACGATGAAAGAATATGAAGAAGGGATCCTTCTCTTCAAGGCCGAACAGGAAAATGTCTGGAACAAAGTAACGCCGACCGATTCCGCCCTCCGAAAATTCCATGCGGGTCGTAAGGATACGTACCTCTGGCCGGACAGAGTGAATGCTCAGGAAATTTTCGTCCCGACGGACAGTGTTGCAAAACTCGTTGTACGATCAATCACCGGTTATTCGGTTGATTCGCTGGTTGCCAAAAAGACCAAGGGCAAAGGAAAGAAAATTGCCTACGATACGATCACGATCGCCATTGCACCGATCAGCTACGATTCAGCGGCGGCATTGTACAACACACGCGGCACAACAAAGGAAACACGCGGCGTGCTGGGAATGCTGGTCACATCCACGAATTCCGTTACACAGCTGGCATGGAGCAGATCCGAGAAAGATTCACTCGTCTATTTCGCGAACGAATCGGGCTTCTCCTTCACAAAAGCATTGAAGAAAGATGCTGCGCGTGAAAAGACATTCGAAGAGGCACAGTCCGAAGTCTCCGGCGCATTCCAGGAATTTGAGACGAAACGGATCAGCGATGAATGGTATTCCTTGCTGCAGAAGAAATATCCCGTCATTATCGTAAAAGAAGCGATGGGAAAAACATTCGCTGTTCCGCAGCCGGCGGCTGCAAAAGACAAACAATAATGATCAATGCACGCTTCACAGAGGAAAGCGTCCTGCGCTTTCCTCTTTTCTTTTTTTTTGTGATCCTCAGCCTATTCCTCGGCTGTACGGAAACACAGCCTGCCGGCACTCCCGTAGCCAAAGTGAATGACCGTGTTCTGACGGTGGAAATGATCCGCGCAAATGCGGGCACTTCGCAGACGCTGACGCAGAACGACATCCAGCAATATGCAAAACGGTGGGTAACGAACGAACTGCTGTATCAAGAAGCGCAGAAACGCGGATTGGACGGATCCGATGCCATCCAACAGAAACTGATCGAAGCGCAGAAACAATTGAGTATCGCAGAACTGCTGGAGCAGGAGGTCTACTCCTCCGCAATGAACGATATCGGCACAGCGGACGTCGCCGCGTATTTTCAGAATCACAGCGAAGAATTCACGCTTCATGAAACGCTCATCCGTCTCTCTGTAGTGATCTTCAACGAGTTCGAACCGGCAAATGAGTTCCGCACTGCGGTCCTCAGCGGTGCGGACTGGGATGCAACGATCGGACTATACCGGAATGATGCGGCAAAAGGACTGATGTCGTACTCTGATTCGATCTTCTACAACAAATCGTCCCTCTATCCGCAAGAACTGTGGAAAGTTGCCGGAGCGCTCGGGATGTCCGAGATCTCCTTCCCGATCAAAACAAGTGTAGGTCAGATCGTGCTGCGTTCGCTGGGACAATTCAAAGAAGGAACGGTGGCGCCGCTGCAGTACGTTGAAGTGGAGATCCGCAATCGACTGGCGATGGAACGACGACAGAAACGGTACCAGCAGTTCCTTTCTGAACTGCGTGCAAAACATACGGTGACCATGATGTTCGCCGGAAGTGATTCGACTAGAGGAATTGAATAATCAATGAAAAAGAATATTATCACAGCAATAAAAAATAATTTGTCACTGCGAGTCCCAACGCAAACGGGACGAAGCTATCCGTTGGATCCAACAGGAGATTGTATCGTCCCCAAAAAAAGGACTCCTCGCAATGACCAATTTTCTTTTTTGATCATCGCTCTGCTTTTTTTGACAACATTTTCCGCCGCACAGCAATCGCTGGACAAGATCATCGCTATTGTTGATAAAGAGATCATCACCGAATCCGATCTGAACTTTACCGTGCAGCAACTCGCGGTGCAGAACCGTCTTGATCCGTCATCCAAAGAACTGCGCGAACGTGTGCTGGACGGAATGATCAATGATAAACTTGTTCTGGCACAGGCGGTGGAGGACAGTGTGGTCGTATCGGACGAAGAAGTGACGGAACGACTCGAACAGCAGATCCAACGCATGACCTCTCAGGCAGGCGGTCAGGCAAAGTTGGAAGAGGTCTACGGCATGACGGTGAACCGCATGAAGCGCGATTTCCAGTTCCGTGAACTCATCCGCAAACAAATGCTCGTTCAGAAGATCCAGCAGCAGCGTCAGGCAGCATTGACCGTATCGCGTCGCGAAGTGGAAGAATTCTTTGCAACGTATAAGGACAGCATCCCGAAAGTGCCGAAAGAATTTGAACTGAGCCACATCTATGTTGAACCGAAACCGGATTCGACCGTTCTGAGATCTCTTTTGAAGAAAGTACAGACGATCGCGGACAGTCTGAAAGCAGGCGGAGATTTTGCCGCATTCGCAAAACGGTATTCGTCCGACGGCTCCGCCTCGCAGGGTGGCGACCTCGGTTTTGCACGGCGCGGTTCGTTCGTGAAAGAATTCGAGGAGATCGCGTTCACTCTCTCTGAGAATGAGATCTCTAAACCGGTGAAGACGCAGTTCGGGTATCACATCATTCAATTGGTGGAACGCCGTGGCGACGCAGTCCGCACACGCCACATTCTTTTCCCCGTAGAAATGTCGCAGGCAAACGATGATTCCGCTATCACGCTGTTGAAACGGATCCGATTGGCGGCGATGAACGGCGAAGTATTCGGAGTGCTTGCGCGGAAGAATTCCGAAGATAACGATACCAAGGACATCGGCGGAGATCTTGGACGCATTTCAGCTGACCAGCTCGATCCCGCGTATGAAGAATTCGTAAAGACGGCAACAACAGGCGAGATCAGTGAGCCGCGAAAACTGACTGTTCAGAACAAATACGGCTACCACATCATCTTTGTCCGATCGATTTCGGCTGAACATCCGATCAATCTGAAGGATGATTACAAACGGCTGGAACAGCTGGCATTGCAGTTCAAACTGAGTCAAAAATATGAACAGTGGGTGGAAAATCTGAGGAAGACCATCTATTGGGAAAAGAAATTGTAACTGGCGCGAAAATTAATTATACTTACACACTTCAATCAATGAAATAACAGGAGAAACACCATGGCACAGCATAAATCAGCGGTCAAACGCATCCGTTCCAGCGAACGGCGCACCAAACGGAACGTCGCAGTGAAATCGACGATGAAAACCTTGTTGAAGAAGGTCCGTTCGACCGACAACAAAGAGACCGCACAGGCGATCTTGAAAGAGACCGTTTCCTTCCTCGATAAAATGGCAGGGAAAAGCGTCATCCACAAGAACAAAGCTTCGAACCTGAAGTCAAAACTGACCAAGCTGGTCAACAAATTGAAATAATCGGATACGATCTGAACACGAACAGCCCCGGTGATGCCGGGGTTTTGTGTTTTAAAACCAATCTCACACAAAGACACAACGAAAAGCAGAAAACAAATCCGTAACGTAAAACATTCCACGAATAACACGCCTGCCCGCCGTCTTGAGCGTTTTATCCGCCGTTTTTCTGGCGGGAGTCGAAGGGTTTGGCGGGAATGATCACGAAGGAAAATATATATTTGTTGTAGGGACGGATAATTATCCGTCCCTACGGTGCAGTAATTTTGTATCCGTGAAAATCCGTCCAATCCCTGCCCGACTGACATTTTGTTTCGATTGTCGGTCAGGTCGAAGACTCGACTCTTCGAGCGGGCGCGTCAGCTGTGTTCTATTGCTAATAGAAAAGGGCGGACTTGCGTCCGCCCCTACATGTTTTTTCTCTGTGTTCTCTGTGGCTACCCTCAGATCAAACCATCTTTCTCCATCTGCAGCTGCTGCAGTTCTCTGATCCTCTGCTGATACTCTCCCCCTTTTGCCGGGACGGAGAACATCAGGATCTCATATGCCTGGATCGCTGCGCGGTATTCACCTTGCGATGCATAGATCTCTGCGAGTGTCGGCGTTACCGCATCCGTCTCATATGCCTGATCGTCCTGTGTCTCTTTTGGGACGGGATTCTGCGGCTGATAATTTTCCTGCGGGATGATCTTCTCCGCACTCTGAAGTTTTTCCGCTATCGAATCGATATCCAATGATGCGGGCGGTGTTGCCGATGACGGGAATTCCTCGTTCATCGCATTCATCTCTGCGAATAGCGCAGCCTGCTCGGGATTTGCGAAGACCGGTTCTGGATCGACATGCGCTTGCGGCTGATCGAAAGATGCAGTGGTAGTGAATGGATCGTCTGTAAAATTTTGTCTGGTTTGCACAGGCTGTTCTGAAACAAAGGAGGATGAATCTGTTTGTTCGGTGTTCAGATATTCATCCAGCGATACCGGGTCCTGTGAATTAATACGCGATTGGTTCTGCGCGAAATACTCATCGTATGATGGGAACGCTTCCGTTGTCGGCGTCGGCGTGTAGGCAGATTCTTCGTAGGACGGCTGCTGCACTTCAGGTTCGCTATACGCATTGTACACGCTGTCGGACACAGTGCCGGCTTCCGCTTCTGCGCGAAGGCGTGCATCTTCCTCGGCCTGAAGCTGTTCCAAAAGACTTGGTTCTTCCGAGATAAACGGAACCGTATTGGTAACAACTTCCATCTGCTGCGGATCTTCCGTCTGCATGTATTGTTGAGAGTATTCCAAAGACCCGGAGGTCTGCGGTGAGGGAGAGAAATAATTCTCATCCGTCGTGCGGGTGGATTCATCCGGTTTATTCGGAACGGAGATCAACAGCTTTGCTGCCGTTTGATTGAACGGAGAGAGTTCTATTGCTTTTTGAAATGCGGTCTGTGCGCGGGAATACTCCTTGAGTGCGAGATGCGTTTTCCCCAGCACGATATATCCGGTAAAATACTCTGGATATGTCTTGATCCCGTCTTCGAGCAGTTTCATCGCTTCGGCAGTCTGTTCTTTTCCCAGATAGAGATCGGCAAGCCGTGCAAAGAGCATGGATTGGGGATTCTCAGCCATTTTCATGGCCAAAAACTCTATGTCGAACTCTTCAAATTCCATAATAAAAAAGCCAGTGCGTTTTGAACACTGGCTTAAAATAGCTAACTATAATTTGAATTGCAAAGATTTATACCGCCAGCGGCTCAACCATAAGATTCATCTGCGATAACTTCATACGGCGTGCTTCGAGTGCCTGCTGAACGGAGAGCAAAGCAACGAATCCGTAACCGCAGGTAAAGAGCAGCTGAAACGGAACGGCAGCGATCTCAAGATAATACAGCGAAGAGAGAACGCCGAAGAAGCAGTAGAGTGCAAGACCGATCTCGATCAGCACAGTCCAGCTGAACTTCACCGGAACGTATTTTTTGTCATTCCACTGCTGTTTCTTTCCTTCAATGCCGTATTTCGGTGTGCGGACGAATTCACTCTTCCGCTTGAACAATCCTTCGAGTACCGCTTTACTGTTGTTCACTGCAAAGCCCATGCTGCCCGCCATGAACACCGGGAAGAGCATGATGCGTTTGCGCCAATCCGAATAGATGTCCTTCTGTGAATACAGATAGAACAGGAACGAACCGATGAACGCCAGTACGAAGACGGACATGAAGTCGAAGTATGTGTTGAATCTGCCGCCGTGTTTGATGAACGTGAGCGGAACATTCAGAATGCTTGCCAGAATGATGAATGGGAAGACGATATTGTTTGTCAAATGGAATGTGCTGTGGAACTTGATGCGGAATGGTATGTCGGACTTCCAAACCATGGGAAGAAGCTTCCGTGCTGTTTCAATTGCGCCTTTGGTCCAGCGGAACTGCTGCGACTTCAATGCATTGATCTCCGCCGGAAGTTCTGCCGGTGAGGTTACGTCGCGAAGGAATTTGAACTTCCATCCACGCAGCTGTGCGCGATAGCTCAAGTCGAGATCTTCCGTCAATGTATCGCTCTGCCAGTTGCCGGCGTCCATAATCGTCTCTTTTCGCCACACACCGCCGGTACCGTTGAAATTGATGAAGTAACCTGCCTTGTTTCGGATGTTCTGTTCGATCACAAAATGACCGTCCAGCGCCATTGCTTGTGTGCGTGTCATCAGCGAATAATCGCCGTTGAGATGCTCCCAGCGAGTCTGCACCATGCCGATGTTGCTGTCTTTAAAGAAATACGGAATCGTCTTCTCGAGGAACTCAGGACGAGGAATAAAATCCGCATCGAAGATAGCGACAAACTCGCCTTTCGCCGTTTTTAATCCTTCTTTCAACGCTCCTGCTTTGAATCCCTGACGGTTCGTCCGGTGTGCGTGAATTATATTGAATCCTTTTGCCTGCTTTTCGCGGACGATGCTCGCCACCAGATCGACCGTTTCGTCGGTCGAATCATCCAGCACCTGTATCTCGATCCTGTCCCGCGGATATTCTATCGCGCAGGATGCATCGATCAAGCGGCGGACGACATACATCTCATTATAGAGCGGCAGCTGGATCGTCACCATCGGTGTCTCATTCAGCGGAAGATCACCTTCCACTTCGTTCCGGTGCCTGTAGTAATGATAGATCATGACAAAGCCGTGAGCGCCGAAGACGAACAAGATGCTCAGGCAGATGATGTAGGAGATCAGTATAAATTGTTCCATAGTGTTGTGTGATTGTTGGTGGAGGAGTTATTTTTCTAAAAAATTATGGATGTGATCATTGATTCATTTATTCATTGGATCATTATTACCGTTTCGTTCTGCATTGAATCAATGACACGATGGATCAATGATTCAATGAATTTTTTTACCATCCGGAAACTGTTTCGAGAAGAATATCTTCGGCCACTTTATCCACCGCCTGATTCAACGCAACATCACGCGTCT
>CAIVNT010000351.1 GCA_903907305.1 uncultured Ignavibacteriota bacterium | reverse complement strand
TACACGTTCGCCGCTTTTGCTTCCAGGTTCTTGATCTCGAGGGTTTTAATTGCCATTGTTGATGCCTCTGTTAGTTGTTATGATGTAATGTGTTTCGTAATTATCGTGTCCACGTCCGCGACCGCTTTTTCCAGCTGGTCATTCACCACTGTCACATCGAACTGCTTTCCTGTTTCCAGTTCCATTGCCGCGCGCTGCAGTCTCTTTTGCACCTTCTCGTCATCTTCGGTCTTTCTGTTGCGCAGTCTCTGTTCCAACACTTCCAGACTCGGAGGAACGATGAAGATCAGCACGCTTTCGTTGGGGTACATTTTTTTGATGGAAAGAGCACCGTTCACATCCACATCGAAGATCATAGAATGTCCCGCAGTAAGCGCGCGGTCCACTTCGTGTTTCAATGTGCCGTAGTGATTGTCGAAAAAGTATTCGTGTTCGACGAATCCTCCGGTTGCGATGAGCACCTCGAACTCCTGCCGGGAAAGGAAGAAATAATCCTTTCCGTTCACTTCGCCGGTACGCATCGCCCGCGTTGTAGCCGACACGGAAAATTCGATCTCCGGATATTTCTTCAGCAGCGGTTTGATGATGGAGGTCTTACCGCCGCCGCTGGGTGAAGCAAATGCAAAAAGTTTGGGATTCTTCATTCAAAAGCAGAGCCACAGAGGGCACAGAGTATACTATTCGAAATTCTGCAGCTGTTCGCGGATCTTTTCCAATTCTTCTTTGATGCCGACGACGATGTGTGCGATCTCCACGTCGTTGCATTTTGATCCGATGGTGTTCGCTTCGCGTCCCATCTCCTGGATGAGAAAGTTCAGTTTGCGTCCTTCGGACTCTTTGGACTGCAATGCTTCCAGGAAAAATTTGTTATGACTGCGGAAGCGGACGCATTCTTCCGTCACATCCAGTTTTTCGGAGAGGATAGCGATCTCCAGTTCCAGCCGCTGATTGTTGATGACGCTTTTGTCCTGCACCAGAGCTTCCACTTTTTCCAGCAGCCGTTTCCGTTCCTCCGGTATCCGTTTCTTTGAGAGCAGTTCAACGGTGTCGATATTCTTGTTGATCTTTGCAATGCGCTCTTTGGAATCGCGTGCAAGTTCCGCCCCTTCTTTTTCCCGCATCTTCTTCAGTCCGTCCACCGCTTTCGTCAGCGCCTGGACGAATACTTTCCATTCCGTCTCATCTTCGACCGCTTCTTTCGTCTGGAAGATCTCGGAGAAGTGAAGTAAATGTTCCAAGGAGACCGGCTGTTTGATCTTCGCGGTCTTGCGAAGCTGTTCCAGAACGGCGGTGATCTCTTTCGCTTTTTTCTTGTCGATGGAAATAGCGATCTCGCCTTCGCTCTCCTCATCCTTCATCGCATTGAGCGAGATCTTTCCGCGGGAGATCTTGGTCTTGATGATCTCTTTGATCTCGTTCTCGCGCTGCGAAATTGCTTTCGGTGCGCGGGTAGAGATCTCCAAAAAACGGTTGTTGACGCTGCGAAGTTCTACGGTAAAAGTGACCCCTTTTGAAGCGGCTTCACCCTTGCCGAATCCGGTCATGCTTTCGATCATAAGTTCATCTGATACAAGTGCTGCTGATAAAAAAACCTTTGGAGAATTACCCCAAAGGTCGAGCTTTTCTATACAAAAATACGAAAAAACGGAGGGGCAGACAAGAAAAACCTTTCCACCCCAATCCACAGGTTATCCACATCCTTTTATCCGAGATGAGTGGGAAACATGGTGTTTTTTGATGAAAAAAATCAACGGTTGATAACTTTGCAAAATTCGTTCATTGAACAATAACGACTTAGGGTGGTTATTGCTGAAATTCCCTTAGATAAAACGGAAATGTTCTTGAATGATCCGGCAAGGTTGACGGAGGTCAAAATAAAAATTTTCTAAGACAATATTGTCTTTGGAAAAAACGCAAACTGTGTATATTAGATGATAAGAAAAAGAGAGAGAATTGACGAAACTTGTATTATTGTGGTTGCTGCTGATACAGGCAATTGTGGCGCAGCCGCAATTATGGTATCAAAAACAATACGGAAACATCGGACCCGCCATGAGCGTTGCAGTGAACGCGCAGGGCGGGATCTTTGCGTCCGTCTACAACAAAGGGATATATCGATCCCTTGATACCGGTGCGACATGGACACAAATTGCGCCGTATACGGACGGTATCTGGTCTTTGGTTTTGCGAAACAACGGGGAGATCGTTGCTGCGCTCTGGTCCAGAGGCGTCTACCGCTCCACAGACAACGGCAATTCGTGGATACAGACCGCGGCGGGTAAACTGCATGCCGATGTCCGCGCGATCAACAATCTGAACGAAATCGTCATTGAAGCAGAAGGAACATTGTTCCGATCGACCAACAACGGTGCCGAATGGATCCCATCCACGGTCGGCGGGACGACCGTAGCGGTACTCGGCGATACGATGTTCGCTGCGAAAGGGAACTCGGTCTTCCGCTCCATCGATAATGGAAAGAACTGGTCATCGTTCACCGTGCTTTCCTCATCGTCGTATTCGCTTCTTGTAGAACAATCCGGCGCGGTCTTCGCCGGAGCATACTGCAGCGATACTTCAGCGGCACCATCCATTTTTTCCTACAATGCCGCCACACAAATATGGAGCAATAACGGACCGCGTTCGACCATCAACGCTCTGCTCCGGCGGAACGGCGGAGTGCTCTTCGCGGCATCTCACGACAGCGGATTCTATTTCTCCACCGATCACGGCGCGGTGTGGAATCAATACAACAACGGACTCTCATCAAAAAAGATATACTCGCTTGCGCTTCTGAATGATACAACGATCGTTGCGGGAACACTCGACGGGATCTTTTTCAGTACCGGACCGCTCAGTTCGATTCTGCCGGTGGAACTGACATCGTTCATTGCCGCAGTACGGAACTCCATCGTTGATCTGCGATGGAAGACAGCGACCGAAGTGAACAATTTAGGATTCGAACTTCAGCGAAAGAGCGCATCACATATCCGTTCATCGCTTCCGGTACAGGAACGATGGAATGTGCTCGGCTTCATTGAAGGGGCGGGGACATCCAATGCACCGCGGGAATATCAATTTACCGACCGATTACCGGAGAGCGGCGTATTTGCGTACCGTCTAAAACAGATCGACCGCGATGGAAAGATCCATTTTTCGAACAGCATCGAAGTGACGGCGATGATCGTTCCGTTGAAATTTTCTCTTGATCAGAATTTTCCCAATCCCTTCAATCCTTCCACAACAATTTCATATTCCATTCCTTCGCCCGGCCCCGTCTCGCTCCGCGTGTACGATCTTCTTGGAAGAGAAGCCGCACTGCTCGTGAACGAAACAAAGAATGCCGGACAATACATTGTTCCATTCGATGCATCGTCGCTTTCGAGTGGAACGTATTTCTATTCTCTCCGCAGCGGAAATTCTTTCGTGACAAAAAAAATGCTGCTGGTGCGGTAACACACTTCGTTATTGATACTCCGCATCTCTTCTTGTGTTCTTTGCAGAGAGTTGATTCTTTGTTCTGGATCCTTCGGTCGTTTCTACGAAATACTTTTTGAACTCCCTCAGGATGACCGATGTTTCATCAGTCAATGTCATTCTGAGTCCCGTTCACAATACTTTTCTAAACGGGACGAAGAATCCAGAGCAACACTTGACACTTCACATCGCTTAGTGTGACATATTCTGTGTTTTTGCACAGTCTGACCCCTTCGGAGATGATTGATCGACCTTTATCCCCGTTCATTCGTGTTATTCGTGGATTATTTTTCACCGAAATTGAATGTTGATAAGAAGGCATTCCTTTTGTACTATTCACACATCATTACGAACGAATTTCTCCGATACACCAACCACACCACCATATGGAACTACAATTTATCGGCGCCGCCCAAACCGTCACCGGATCGATGCATCTTCTCCGAGTGAATGGAAAACAGATCCTGCTCGACTGCGGAATGTTTCAGGGACGTCGGGCGGATACATATGACAAGAACAAGAATTTTCCGTTCGATCCATCAACGATCGATGCCGTCGTTTTATCCCACGCGCATATCGATCACGCAGGAAATCTGCCGAATCTTGTGAAACATGGATTCTCCGGTCCGATCTTCTGCACACCTGCAACGGCGGATCTCTGCCGTATCATGCTGTCGGACAGCGGACACATCCAGGAGAAAGACGTTGAATTTGTCAATAAACGCAGGGCAAAGAAGCATCTCCCACCGATCGAGCCGCTCTATACAATGGATGATGTAGAACCGATGCTGGCACTGTTATCGCCGGTACCATACAGAACAGATTTTAAAGTTGCCGAAGGTGTTTCGGCAAAATATTTCGACGCGGGACATATCCTCGGATCGGCGTGTGTGCACCTGACGATCGACGAAACAGGAAAAAAAACATTCCATCTCGGTTTCACCGGGGATGTCGGCAGGAAGAATCTGCCCATTCTACGCGATCCGGAATTCATGGGGAATGTTGATGCGCTCATCTGTGAAAGCACGTACGGCGGAAGGCTTCACCCCTCGGCGGAAGAGTCGTCCGAAAAATTATTGAGTGTGGTGAAGCGGACGATGGCGCGCGGCGGGAAGATCATCGTTCCCGCATTCAGTGTCGGCAGAACACAGGACCTGGTCTATCAGTTGAACAATCTGAAGAATGAAGGAAAGCTTCCGGATATTCCTGTGTTCGTGGACAGTCCGCTCTCCATGAAAGCGACAGAGATCTTCCGGAAACATCCCGAATGTTTCGACGCCGAGACGAACGAGATACTGAAGAGCGATGACGATGTGTTCGGATTCGAGCGCCTGCATTTCATCCGCGATGCTGAGGAATCAAAGACGCTGAACGACAGAGAAGGCTCCTGCATGATCATCGCCGCGTCCGGTATGTGCGAAGCTGGGAGGATCGTACATCACTTAGCGAATAAC
>CAIVNT010000350.1 GCA_903907305.1 uncultured Ignavibacteriota bacterium | reverse complement strand
CTTGGAAAGCGCGTTGACTATTCCGGTCGTTCCGTTATCGTCGTTGGACCTGAATTGCAATTGCATCAAGCCGGTCTGCCGAAAGATATGGCGGTGGAATTATTCAAACCGTTCATCATCCGTAAACTGATCGAACGCGGATTCTCCAAAACAGTGAAGAGCGCTAAGAAGATGGTGGAGAAGAAAGGTCCGGAGATCTGGGAAATTCTTGAGAATATTATCGATGGTCATCCCATTCTGTTGAACCGCGCCCCTACGCTCCATAGGCTTGGTATTCAGGCCTTCCAGCCGGTACTTGTGGAAGGGAAAGCACTTCGAATTCATCCGATGGTATGTACGGCATTTAATGCAGACTTTGACGGCGACCAGATGGCGGTTCATATTCCGTTGTCGTTCGACGCTCAGTTGGAAGCGCGCATTCTGATGTTGTCATCGCACAACATTCTGTCACCTGCAAGCGGTGCTCCTGTTATTACGCCGACACAGGATCAGGTGCTCGGCTGCTACTATCTGACAAAATCGCGTTCCAATTCCAAAGGCGAAGGGACAAATTTCTATTCTGACAAAGAAGTGATCATTGCGTATAACGAAGGAAAACTTGATCTGCATGCTCGTATCAAGGTCCGTTACGATGCAAAGATGATCGAATCGACCACCGGTCGCGTGATCTTCAATCAGATCGTCCCGGAAGAACTTGGATTCATCAACGAACTGCTCAGCAAGAAACGGCTCGTGCAGATTATCGCACAGGCATTCCGCAAGAGCGGCAACCAGCGCACCGCACGGTTCCTTGATGATATGAAGACACTTGGATTCACATATGCAATGCGCGGCGGACTCTCCGTCAATATTGCCGATGTTGCCATCCCGAAAGAAAAAGAAGAGCTGATCAAAAAAGCACAGAAGGAAGTTGATTCCGTCGAACAACAGTATCAGGATGGTTTCATCACGAACGGCGAGCGGTACAATAAGGTCATCGATATTTGGACCCGCACAACGAGCCGTGTTGCTGAGCGTCTGTTTGATTCACTCCAAAATTCGAAAGAAGGATTCAACTCTATTTATATGATGATCGACTCGGGCGCCCGCGGTTCAAAAGAACAGGTGCGTCAGTTGGCTGGTATGCGCGGATTGATGGCGAAACCGCAAAAGTCATTGTCTGGCGCAACCGGTGAGTTGATCGAAAATCCGATCATCGCAAACTTCCGTGAAGGTCTGTCGATTCTTGAGTATTTTATTTCTACACACGGTGCCCGTAAGGGGTTGGCTGATACTGCGTTGAAAACAGCGGACGCAGGATATCTGACACGCCGTCTTGTTGACGTCGCTCAGGATGCGATCATCACTGATGTCGACTGCGGAACATTCCGCGGTGTGTTGACCGGTGCTCTGAAAGAAGGCGAAGACGTAAAAGAACCGTTGTCCGAACGTATTGTTGGGCGTGTTGCGGTTCATGATGTCCGCGATCCGATGAGCAGCAAGACCCTCATCAAAGCCGGGGAGATCATCGATGAAGAAGTTGCTCAGTTCATCTCCGAAACAGCGATCGAACAAGTTGAAATCCGTTCCGTGCTGACATGCGAAGCAAAACGCGGCGTCTGCGCAAAATGTTATGGCCGTAATTTGACGACAGGTAACTTGGTCGAAGTCGGTGAGACTGTCGGTGTTATAGCGGCACAGTCCATCGGTGAACCGGGTACACAGCTGACTCTCCGCACATTCCATACCGGCGGTACGGCAAGTCTTATCGCGAACCAGTCGCACATCGTGTCGAAATTTGACGGCTATGTGAAATTCGACAGCGTTAAATCGATTAAGATCGCTACGGATGACGGAGAGAAGATTCTTTCCCTCGGCCGCAGTGGTGCAATCCAGGTGATGAATGCAGATAATGCCGTTCTCACAAAATACGATGTTCCGTATGGTGCGATCCTGCAGCTTGCTGATGGCGCTGCTGTGAAAAAAGGACAACTGTTGTATGAGTGGGATCCGTACAATGCTACGATCATGTCTGAATATGCTGGACAGATCAAGTATATGGATCTGAAAGAGAATATCACATACCGCGATGAGCCGGATGAACAAACCGGACACATTCAGAAAGTGGTCATCGATTCACGCGACAAGAATCTCAGTCCGTCCATCATGGTTACCGATAAAGCGGGAAAGAAGATCGCGAGTTATATCATTCCGACACGTGCACACATTCTTGTGGACAATGAAGAGATGATAGCCGCAGGAACAGTACTCGTAAAGATCCCGCGGGATATCGGTAAGACACGCGATATCACCGGTGGTCTGCCGCGCGTGACAGAATTATTCGAAGCACGTTCGCCGGGAGATCCGGCGGTCGTCAGCGAAATTGACGGTATCGTTTCATTCGGTGCTCAGAAACGCGGCAACCGAGAAGTGATCGTTACCAGTCACGACGGCAGAGAACGCAAAGTGTACATGATCGCTCTCGGTAAACACGTTCTCGTTCAGGAAAATGATTTCATCCGCAG
>CAIVNT010000349.1 GCA_903907305.1 uncultured Ignavibacteriota bacterium | reverse complement strand
GTATCCTGTTTGACCGAGCACGGCATCTTCCAAAGTTACATTTGTAAATGGATTGATCTTCACATAATGGACAGCGGAATATGAACCGTTCCCAACACTATGCACAGCCCACAGCATGCTGTCGCGGTAGATAATGTTTGCACGGATCCTATTCGAACCGCTTTCAATCAGTGGTGATCCTCCGCCAAGTTGGTTAGCGTTGCCTGGTGATGTGTATTGAACAACGGATATATTCCGCGCCGAAACGGATGGTGTCGAAGTTGCAGGATCACTGATCGTCCATACCGTCATATAGTTTGCCGGTGTTGTTCCTGCAACGTTCATCATGTAACTATTTGCACTATTGGAATAGCCATTCATCGGACGGATATTTCCGGGAGTGGATAATGTCTGCGGATCTTTAAAATCCCAGAAATCCTGGAACGTGATCGCTCCGCCGGTGTTTGCAATCAGTTTCGATTTATCAAAAATTCTCAATTTGGTGTATTTGAATCCGCTTGTTGCAAGCGGCAATGAGAATTGATTCGAGGTTAGATAGACGCCATTCTTATCATAGCTCAAAGCAGGATAATCTCCCCACGAAGCTGTGCTGGAATCTCCAACTTCAACTGCAGATGTACTCCACATATACCAATCACCCATGGCGCTTGAATCCTTTGAAACTGCGATCAAATGACGATGATCAACATCCGTAGGACTTGTCATCCATAACATGATGAAACGTTTCGCATAATGATCGTACACGATCTGAGGATCGTTCGGACCTGTTCCGGGTGCGATTGAATTATAGAAATTCTGAGCAGTCACTGTTTTTAAGAGTGTCCCGGATTTATCGAAGATACGGAACGAGGTGTTGACCATAATGACGACATGCTGTGGTCCGACAGCCATGATCGGATCCGGAGGAATTGAATTTGTGAGCGGAATTCCCAGGAAGCTTTTTGTGATCACGGGTCGGCCGATCGATGCAGTTGCACCGGTGCCGTCCTCATAATAATTTGAACCAATTGGTCCGGTTGCATTGATTTGATTGTTATTACTTTTCACACCGCGGAATGTTTTCAGCGGTCCTTCAAGTTCTTCAACTTCGATTTCACGGTTTTCAATGACCCGCGGAGTGACGCTTCCGTTGCCGTCCATTTTGGGAAGCGAGTTCGGCATACTGCTGATGGATACCAACGTTCCGGATGCCACTGAACCTGCTTTCGGTCCTTTGGCGAGAACCGGAGGTGTTCCATATTTCACGTTGAACACGAGATCGCCGCCGGTCGGTGTTCCGCCGCTTGTTCCGCCATTTGCCCATTCACCAACGAGGATATAATATGTTGTTCCACTCTTTACTTTATAATAGAGTTCGGCTTGTCGAGTTCCATTCGCATCGTCACTGCAATCTACAAATGATAACGATCCGCATGTGCCGGAGAAAAGTCCAAGCATGATATCATAATCTGCTGTCGGCAGACTGCCGAGTGTACTGAAAATTACTCCGGTATCAGCAGTTGCAACATATTTGAACCAGACTGTTTTCCCGAGTCCTGCAGTATCGTTACAATTGAATTTTGGGTCGGCAAGATTTACGCTAGCCAAACGGGTATTTTGTGATGCGTTGAACGGTACTGATGAAATGACCGTTGCCGTAGCACATTCGTCGTTTGGTGCTTGACGGATATGCGGGACATGTTATTGAAACATTCGGACAGTTTACTGTTGGCGGAAGTTATGTTGTCGGATTTAT
>CAIVNT010000348.1 GCA_903907305.1 uncultured Ignavibacteriota bacterium | reverse complement strand
TACAGTGAATATTGAAGATTTTTTCAGTTTTTTCCCCACCGAAAATATCGTATCTTTGCACACAAAATTTGAATAATCAATCACCGAACCGGTCGCTCAAAGCGAACAGTTCGGTTCGCTAATTGTGCAAGGAGCATGTATGCCAACCAAATTCAAGAACGAACCGTTCACCGATTTTACCAAGTCTGCCAATAAAAAAGCGATGGAAAAAGCACTGACAAAAGTCCGTGCTGAGTTAGGGAAAGAACATCACATCGTCATCAACGGCGTTAAGATCACCACTCCTGAAAAATTAACCTCATACAATCCTTCCAAACCTTCCGAAGTGATCGGCATCTTCCAGAAAGCGAATGTTGAATTAGCAACAACTGCGGTGGAAGAAGCGGCGAAAGCATTCGAGACTTGGAAGAACGTCCCGGCAAAAAAACGTGCAGACTATCTTTTCAAAGCGGCGTCACTTATGCGCAAACGGAAATTCGAGTATTGCGCAATGCTGACGTATGAAGTCGGCAAATCGTGGGCTGAAGCAGATGCGGATACAGCGGAAGCGATCGACTTCCTTGAATTTTACGGACGGGAAATGCTCCGTCTTGCAGCACCTCAGCCGCTGACCAAAGTTGCGGGAGAGAAGAATGAATTGCGTTACATTCCGCTCGGTGTAGGCGTCTGTGTTCCTCCGTGGAATTTTGCGCTCGCCATCCTTGTCGGTATGACCTCCGCTGCCGTCGTTGCCGGAAATACTGTTGTGCTGAAACCGTCATCCGACTCGCCTGCGATCGGATACAAGTTTTTTAAATTAATGGAAGAAGTCGGTCTGCCGAAAGGCGTGATCAACTTCATCACCGGACCCGGCGGTGCCGTCGGCGATACGATGGTCGCACATCCCAAGACCCGATTCATCTCCTTCACCGGATCGAAAGAGGTTGGTATCCACATCAATGAACTCGCGGCAAAAGTCGCGCCCGGACAGATCTGGCTGAAACGTGTCATCGCAGAAATGGGCGGAAAAGATTCCATCCTTGTCGACAGTGAGACCGATCTTGATGCGGCGGCACAGGCGACTGTTGCTTCGGCGTTCGGTTTCCAGGGACAGAAATGTTCCGCGGCATCGCGTGCTATCGTTGTGGCTTCCGTTTATGATAAATTTGTAGAAAAAGTTGCTGAACGGACGAAGAAATTAGTTGTCGGTCTTCCTGAAGATGGTTCAACCTATTTGGGACCGGTCGTGAACAAAGGTTCCATGGAAAAGATTCTTCAGTATATTGCAACAGCTGTGAAAGAAGGCGGACGACTCGTTGCCGGCGGAAAGCATCTCGGCGACGAAGGATGGTTCGTTGAACCGACCGTTATTGCAGATGTTGATCCGATGGGAACGATCTCGCAGGAAGAGATCTTCGGTCCGGTCATGGCGATCATCAAAGCGAAGGATTTCGTTCATGCGCTGGAGATCGCGAACAACACCGAATTCGGTCTGACCGGCGGCGTGTGGACGAAGAACAAGAAGAAGCAGGAACGCGCGAAGAACGAATTCCATGCAGGGAATTTCTACATCAACCGCAAGATCACCGGCGCACTCGTCGGTGTCCATCCGTTCGGAGGATTCAATATGAGCGGTACGGATTCGAAAGCCGGCGGCCGGGATTATCTGCTGCTCTTTACACAGGCAAAATTGATCTCGCATAAAATTAAATGACACCCTTTGTAGAGACGGACAATTGTCCGTCTCTACAATAACCAATTACGAGGAGTTCCAATGAAAATTCATGAGTACCAAGGCAAAGACATTCTCAAAAAATTCGGCGTTCCTGTTCCGCGCGGTGAAGTGGCATTCTCCGTTGATGATGCAGTGAATGCAGCAAAACGTCTTGGCGGAAGCGTGTGGGTAGTAAAAGCGCAGATCCACGCCGGCGGACGCGGCAAAGGGGGCGGAGTGAAAGTAGCGAAGAGTCTGGACGAAGTGAAGAATTATGCAAAGCAAATCCTCGGCATGACGCTCATAACACATCAGACGGGACCGGATGGGCGTCTTGTGAAACGTCTGTTGATAGAAGAAGGGGCAAACATCGATAAGGAAATGTACGTTGGTATCACGCTGGACCGCGCACAGTCCAAGAATGTGGTGATGGTCTCCACCGAAGGCGGAATGGAGATCGAGAAAGTTGCCGAAGAACATCCTGAGAAGATCGTGAAAGAAACGATCGATCCTGCAGCAGGATTCCAATCCTTCCAGGCACGTAAACTCGCATTCGCACTCGGACTCAGCGGCGATGCTCACAAGAATGCCGTGAAGTTCTTGATGTCCCTGTATAAAGCATACGAAGCAACGGATGCATCATTGTTCGAGATCAATCCGCATTGCCTTGAGTTCCTCAATCGACCAGCCGTAAAATGCAGCTGCCGCCATG
>CAIVNT010000347.1 GCA_903907305.1 uncultured Ignavibacteriota bacterium | reverse complement strand
TGGTTCGACTACGCTCACCATGACAAACCAGATGAGAATGTAGAGATCCCTTTAGTCGACTTTAGCCGGTACCAATCCTACCGCCGTTAGGCGGAAGTCAGTTTAGTTTGACCGAGGGTCACTTTTTTAGCACGAGACAATCAACATTTCAATGCCCGCACTCGCGGGCATTTGAATTTATGACCGGTTCAGGATGTGTCTTTTTTTGTTGGCAATTGTCAACGTCTGTTGCCGCCATTTTCCGATCCGAAAAATGGAGCTGCCCAAAATGTCTGATTTAAGCGGAAAAAAGGGGAATTTTTTTTGGCACGCGTGATGATATAGAGAAATGTAAAATGTATTGAGAGCAATCTCAAAACGGATATTCGTCATTGTCATTCCGAACAAAGCGTTGATACGTACTGAAGAATCTGAAGGAAATGAAAAAATAGTTTCTGCTTCTTCGTCCTTTCAGGTCGCAGAATACAAAGGGCAACCAACTTCCAGATATCACATGATGAAAGATGCATTGTAATGACACGTTTGCTGAGAGTGCTGGTCATAGAGGAACAATCGGAGTTTTCGGGAAGTATCCGGGAATATATCGAAGCCAATTTCTCTCCGGTTTCCGTCATTGAAGTCGGAAGCGGGGAAGACGCACTCGAAGTTTTGAATTTGCGCTCCTGTGATCTTGTCCTTCTGGATGCCTGCATACCGGGTATTGATAGTATCGAAACTGCACGCTCTATCTCTTCCAAACATCCTGCGTGCAGACTCATTATGCTTTTGTCATCCGGCGATCCACAGATGATGGAGCGTGCGCGGGATGCCGGGGTATCAGATTTTGTGATGAAACAGAATGTGGAACAGGCCTTACGGGATGTATGGAATAATTGATGTGAAAACATCACTGTTCGAGTATTGTCATTATTGAAGGAATTGAGCGGTGGAGGGAATACAGACGTCGTTCAGAACAACGTTAATAATGGGGGTCATCATTAACCGGAAAGGTTATCGGTATGCGCACACTCACATTATTGTTCTTGATCGGTATCGGCTCAGTCACATATTCCCAAGATGAATTGAACGGACGGACTGTTATACCGGCTGGAAAGATCGTCCTCGCCCGGTTCGACAAACTTGTCTCACAGTTCAACAGTAACGGTATCGTTGTCGGCTTGAGAAAAGCCGTAGTGAACGACCTCTCCGTTGAAATCTCCGGAGGATATTCAACGATCGCCGGAACGTTCGATTGCGGCAGTTACAATTTTACCTTCGCCGATTTTTATCTGTCGGTGAAACATCCTGTGGTGTATTACTCCAACGGATTCACGACGTTGAACATTTCCGCCGGAACCAGACGGAGCGTCAATCTCTCCGGGAAGTATTCATGCGATCTCATCTCGACACACGCTCACACAAATATGGATGGATATTTTGCCGGTTTCGTGCTGAGCGGTGTTAGACTGTTTGATAGTATTTCCTTGGAAGTGTCGATCCAGTCATTTGTATCGTTAACGGATCTTGCATTAGGTGTCTCGGAAAAAATCAGTCCGTGCGGCATTATGAGTTCTGTTGGGATGACACTCCCGTTGTTGTGATGAGAAATACAGGTTAATATTCACGCCATACGATGTTCCGGATGTTTTCCGGTATGTTCATTTAGTCATTTAAACGGGAGCCCCCTCAATGCTGAAACAATTACTGAAAATATTATTGATAGAGGATCACGCCGGATTCCGGAGATCTACGCGCGAGTATCTTGAATTTGTCCTGCCGAATATAAAAGTGTGGGAGGCCGGAGGAAGCGAAGAGGCAATGGCTTTGATGAAGAATCATACAGCCGATATTGTGATCACCGATTTCAATCTTCCCGGGATGAACGGGGTAGAAATTACCGGGGATATCATAGTCAAGTTTCCCGGGACAAAGGTCATTATGATGAGCGGACATTATGAAGGGGAGATCGTCCGCAGCGCTTTTACTGCGGGTGTTATGGGATATGTCACGAAAGCGGATTCATCGCTCGACTTGATTGACTGCATCGAATCGGTGAAGAAAGGTATGACCTTTGTCAGCAGGTCGGTGAAATTCAGTCTGGTGAAAGATCTATCACAGAGTATTACTATGCACACAGTTCACTAACGAAGGAGGTAGAATGAGATTTCTTAACACAATGCTTCTCTTGGTTCTTTTTGTTCTATTCGCATCGGGTCAACCGAAATCAACGAACTCTCCGGCAAAGGCCAATATCTGCAACTGGTCATCGTTCGGGAATAACGGCATCGACGGAACAGTGTATGCAACGGCGGTCTCCGGTAACAACGTTTATGTTGTTGGCGATTTTACTACAGCCAATGGTATCGTTGTGAACCACATTGCTAAGTGGGATGGCGTTGTATGGTCTGCGCTGGGAGAGGGAGCCGATGATCTTGTCAATTCCGTTGCGGTGTCGGGATCGAAAGTCTATATCGGCGGACGGTTCGTCCATGCGGGAGGAAAGACCGTCAATTATGTCGCGGTGTGGGACGGAACCTCGTGGTCGTCTATGGGTGGCGGTGTGAGCAACTGGGTGGATTGTGTCGCTGCATCGAAAGATACCGTCGTTATCGGCGGTACATTCTCGTCGGCGGGAGGAAAGAAAGTAAACAATGTGGCCAGGTGGGACGG
>CAIVNT010000346.1 GCA_903907305.1 uncultured Ignavibacteriota bacterium | reverse complement strand
TCGCTAATGTTGATGATGATCCAACGCTAACGTATGATATAAGCGGTCAATCTCGTCCGGCCACAGTTACGCTGAAAGATGCGGGGAGTGATGAATATGGTGCAACAGGATCGGTCACGAACCATCCATTGACATTAGCAGACGTTGGTCCGTCATTTTTAGGTGGTCCAAATGGTAAAACCAATCAAACCATCACATTTTCTGCTCTTTCGTCAAAGGTTTACGGGAATGCCGATTTTGCTCCCGGCGCTTCTGCAAGTTCCGGACTTACCGTTTTGTATTCGACTTCCAATACTTCAGTTGCAACTATCGTCACAGGGAATATTCATATTGTTGGAGCTGGGACATCAACCATTACTGCTTCTCAGTCCGGCGATGGTTTGTATAATGCCGCTGCGGATGTTCAGCAGACGTTGACGGTATCGAAAGCAGGTCAGACAATTACATTTTCCGCTCTTCCATCAAAGATCTACGGCGATGCCGATTTTGGACCCGGTGCATCTGCAAGTTCCGAACTGACTGTTTCGTATTCTAGTACAAATACATCAGTTGTAACGATCGTTTCCGGGAATATTCATATTGTTGGAGTCGGGACATCAACGATAACGGCTTCGCAATCAGGCGCTACAAATTATAATGCTGCTGCTGATGTTCAGCAGACACTCACTGTAGCAAAAGCAAATCAGACAATTACATTCAATGCATTACAGGATAAAACTGTCGGATCACCGGATTTTTCTCCGGGCGGTACAGCCAACTCCGGATTAACGGTATCCTATGCAAGTTCCAATTCTTCCGTAGCAACGATCGTCAACGGAAACATTCATGTTGTAGGACTTGGGACATCGACCATTACCGCTTCACAGGCGGGAGATTCTCATTATAATGCTGCAGCGGATGTCCAACAGAGTTTTAGCGTCACAACTCAAAAACAAGATCAGATTATTTCCTTTTCATCATTACCGATCAAGTATGTCGGAGCGTCTGATTTTGGTCCCGGTGCGACTGCGAATTCAGGTTTAACGGTAAGTTATGCAAGTTCCAACTCTTCCGTTGCTACCATTGTCTCCGGAAACATTCATATTGTCGGTGCCGGTACATCGACGATCACTGCGTCACAATCCGGTGATGCAGCATACAACGCAGCGAGTGCTGTTCAGCAAACGTTGACTGTGGTCAATGCAATCGCATCTGCTGCCACCGGTAATTGGAATGTTGGTTCAACCTGGGTTGGCGGTGTTGTGCCGGGACGTACAGATAATGTGCTTATTCAAGCAGGACATACAATCACAGGTGTAACGGGTTATGCTTTTAACAATCTTACCGTCAATGGTATTCTCAATTTGTCAAGCAGTGTCATCGATACAGTGCGTGGAAATGTTAGCATTACAGGAAGCAGCAGTGCATTAAATTTTAGCTCCAACAGCAGTAAATTGTACAACGCGGGAAGCGGCAGCACGTTTACACTTGCAGATGGCGGTACATTCCAACCGAATACCGGTATATCGAATTCGCTCACAGGCAATTCTTTTACTTGGACTGTTGACAATAGTGTGTTAACAACAATTACCTATAAATGTCAAAGTGCTTTTAGTGTCGATGTTCTATCTAACAGTCAAGTATATGGAAACCTAAAATTTACCACGGCAAGCGGATCAAGTGCAACGGTAACGCTTGCACGCAATATAACGGTATTAGGCAATGTGAGCTGGGCTCCTTCGACGACCGCAGCATTCACGTGGGATTTTGGCATCTATAAAATTATTGCTGCAGGGAGTTCTGATTCTGTTATTGGAGGAAACACCAGTTATGGTACACCGACACTCACGGGAACGGGAAGCGACCTTTTTAGTGGTTTTGTAAGCTATAATTTTGTGGCAACAAAATTTACCGTGAATTATGCACTGAACGGTTCACAAAATATTATTCCCGCACCGTATAAGCATCTTACCATTTCGGGAGGCGGGACAAAATCCTTTACGGGTAGTGTTTCTGTCGATAGTATCCTCACACTGTCAGCGGGAAGTTTAGCTGTAGGTGCCAATTCGTTGACACTCTACGGACCAACAATTGTTGGTACACCAACGAATCTTACCACAAGCTCATCTTCATCGCTCGTATTTGGCGGCAGTTTAGCAGGCGTCAATATTCCAAGCAGTGTCACTGCGTTGAACAATTTGACGATCAATAATACTTCCGTCGTAACATTGAACGCTGCAACAACAATGAGCGGTTTGCTGGAAATTGGAACAGGGGCTTCCTTGAATCTTGGCAGTTACAATCCATCAGCGAATCAGTTGTCATTAGGCGGTGTTGGACAATTGGCCGGTACCTACGGTTCAACAAGTTCAACTGCAACCTATAAAAGTTCATATTTTGTCGGAACAGGAAAACTGACCGTCAACTCGGCACTCCCGGTGGAACTGTCATCGATATCGGTCCAAGTGATCGGCTTGAATGCTCAGATCAACTGGAGAACCGCAACAGAAATCAATAACTACGGCTTCGAGATCGAACGCCGAGCATTGCCAACCGGTTTCTGGACAACGATCGGCTTTGTTGCCGGCAACGGCAGCAGCAACATCGAGCATCAGTACAGGTTTACTGATAAAGGACTCAACGCCGGAATGTATTCATATCAATTGAAACAAATCGACAGAGATGGAACGATTTCTTATTCACCAACTGTCGAGGTGAACATATTAGGTGTACCGGCAGTGTTGGCTTTGAATGATAATTATCCAAATCCATTCAATCCATCAACGACTATTAGTTTCACCGTACCGCGGGAAGGTCATGCAACATTAAAAGTTTTTGATATTCTTGGAAAAGAAATTGCGACACTGTTCAACAAAACAGCCGTTTCGGGGAAACGATATTCTGAACAGTTCGGCAGTCCAGTGTTGCCCAGCGGAATATATATATCAGAATTGGTCTTTGATGGGTACAAAATTGTTAAAAAAATGATGCTGACGAAATAGCTCTATCCGTAGTGAGCAATAAAAGCTATCCCTATGAAAAAAATATTAAATTCGCTTCTCATTAAACCTTCGGGCCCCGACTGTAATCTGGATTGCACCTACTGTTTCTATCTTGATCGTGCGGGGCTCTTTCCTTCAACCAAGACACACCGCATGTCCGTTGAGACACTGGAGGAACTGATCAAGCAGACAATGCAGCAGGGAAGCAATCAGGTCTCGATCGGTTGGCAGGGGGGCGAACCGACATTGATGGGTCTCCCGTTCTTCCAAAAAGCGGTCGACTTCCAAAAGAAATACGGTGCGGGCAAGGCGATCGGTAATGGATTCCAAACGAATGGCCTTCTAATCGACAAAGCGTGGGCAAAATTCTTTAATGAGTACAATTTTCTCATCGGACTTTCCCTCGATGGACCGGAACATATCCACGATAAATATCGCATCGCCAAAGGTGGACAGGGCTCCTGGAAACAGGTGGATGCTTGCGCTCGGCTGCTGCTGGCCGAAGGGGTGGCGACCAATGCTCTCGTTGTGGTGAATGATTACTCGGTGAATTTCCCGGAAGAGATCTATGCCTATCACAAAGCGCTCGGTTTGAATTACATGCAGTTCATTCCCTGTGTTGAAACTGATCCGAAAGATCCGACAAAAGCTGCGTCATACTCTGTTTCCGCAGAACAATACGGCACATTTCTCACCAAAGTCTTCGATCTCTGGCACGCAGATATCGCAGACGGTGTCGCTTCCACATCCGTTCGGTATTTCGATTCTGTATTCCATCGATATGTCGGACTTGAAGCACCGGACTGCACACTGATGAAAAGCTGCGGAGCATATCTGGTGGTGGAACATACAGGTGATGTCTACGCGTGCGACTTCTATGTGGAGAACGATTGGAAACTCGGAAACATCAGAACAAATAAACTGGATTGGATGCTGAATTCGTCCCGACAGAAAAAATTCGGAGAGATGAAGGCCGAACTGCCGAAAGAATGTGTCCCGTGTGAGTGGCTGAAAAAATGCCAGGGTGGCTGCACGAAGGACAGGATCCGTGATCCCAGAGACAATGGATCGAATCATTTTTGCGAATCCTATAAAATGTTCTTTGCTCACGCGGATAAAAAATTAACGGTCCTCGCGGATCAATGGATGATCAATCAAGGGAAATGACGATGGAACGAAGAACCTTTATCAAATCAGCGGGTGTGCTTGCCGGGTCAACAATACTCGGCGGGAATCTTTTGGGAAAAGAACTCTCCGAAGTTTTGAATGCCCAAGGGAAGCGACAGAACGTCCTGTTCATTATGACCGATCAGCAATCATACACCATGATGAGCTGTATGGGGAATAAATGGCTGAAGACGCCGAATATGGATTCCCTGGCAAAAAAAGGATATCGGTTCGATAAAACATATTGCGCTAATCCGGTCTGTATGCCGTCGCGGTTCTCACTGTTGACAGGACATTACGCATCCGAAGTTGGAGTAAAAGAGAATACCTCTGCCGCTGATGTGTCCAAAGTGCTCGAGATCGTGAAGGATGGTTCTCTTGGCATGCTCTTCAAGAATGCCGGATATGAAACGCTCTATTATGGTAAAACGCATCTGTATGGTACGACCGATGTGTCGGAGTATGGATTCGATCTGCGTGGTAAGGACTTCTATGACGGTCCCGCCATCTTTGCAGAAAAGATCCTTCCGGAATTGTCTAAACGAAATGATGAGAAACCGTTCTTTTTGTTTCTCTCCTTCATGAATCCTCACGATATCTGCTACAAAGCAGGGATGGATAAACGGTATCCCAACGATCTGCCGGAGGCGAACGTACTCGAAACAAAACGCCTTCTTGAACTCCAACAATCTCTCAGCCCGGAAGTATACCGAAGTCAAATTCCCCCACGCGCTAAAAATATCGCACCGATCAACGGTGAACAGCCGGAAATGGTGTCAATGAGTTCGGGATGGCGGGATTGGAACGACGATCAATGGAATCTCTATAATTGGATGTATCATCGTCTGACAGAAACTGTGGACAGACAGATCGGAAGAGCACTCACCGCATTGAAGGATTCCGGTCTTGAAGATGATACCATCATCGTTTTCACGTCGGACCACGGCGAGATGAACGGTGCGCACGGTCTGATACTGAAGAACGTAATGTTCGAAGAGAGTCAGCGTGTTCCGCTCATCTTTGTGGGGAAAGGAATTCCTGCGAATGTTGTCGATCCGACAACGCTTGTTTGTAACGGGATCGATTTCCTTCCGACCATTTGTGACCTGACCGGAATTGAAGTGCCGAACGATCTGCATGGAGTATCCCTCAAACCGTATCTCACAGGCAAAGGAAAGAAACCGTCGCGGAAACATATCGTCACCGAGGATTTCAATTCTTTCCAGATCACCGACGGCAGATACAAATTAACGATCTATGAATTACCTGGGAATCCCGAGATCCTGACGGATATCAAGACCAATCCCGGTGAAACGGTCAACTATGCCGATGATCCGTCCTATGCTAAGATCAAATCTGAATTGAAAAAGGAATTGATGGCGAACCTGCAGAAGAGGGGACTCACACCGATCTCGGAGGACCGTACTATCCAGAATATCCGTAAAGCAGAGAAGGCAAAAACTGCGGAGAAAAAAGGGAAAAAGAAAAATAAGAGTGAAGATGAAGAGTAGAATTCAGTTGAACATATCGCCAATGGCCAATGTGAAGTGTAATATCCAATGGATTATTGGTAGAGTAGGAATTATCGTTCTGCTGTTCTCCGGTGTGCTCCATTCCCAGGTACCGTTGAGCAAAGTCGTATCGACTGTCGAAGAATTGCAGTCGGCAATACGTTCAGCTGCACCTGGCAGTCATATCATACTGAAGGATGGAGTGTGGCATGATGCCGTGATCGATTTCAATTCCCTGGCAACCACCGGGAATTCCGTCGTGATACAATCACAGACTCCAGGGCGTGTGATCTTTGACGGATGTTCGATGATCACGTTCTCAAAACCGCATCTAATCGTCGACGGTGTCTTCTTTAGAAACGGCGCAATAAAAACATCTTCTGTAATCACATTCAACTCGGACAGTTGTCAATTGACGAACAGTGCGATCCTCGACTACAATCCCACGGATTTTGAAACAAAATATTATTGGGTCTATTTTCACGGCAATTACAATCGTGTGGATCATAGTTTCTTCAAAGGGAAGAGCAATCTTAATCCGGTAGTAGGAAATGACAATGAAAATTCCCGACATAATTCCATGGATCATAACTATATCAAAGATATCCCATTTGTACCCGATGCGAACGGAAGAGAGATCCTTAGAATATGGGGATATGGACACAGTGATGAAATGGGGGAAGACGGCGCTTTCTTCACGGTCGAGTATAATCTTTTTGAACGGGCGCACGGTGAAGGGACGGAGATCATTTCACTGAAATCCAACCACAATATCGTCCGGTATAACACCATTCGTGCCACCAGGGGAGGAATGACCGGCCGCAGGGGACACTATAATACATTCGAGGGCAATTTCATTCTTGGCGAAAATCAGGAAGGTTCGACGGGGATCAGAGTTGCCGGACAATTCCAAAGAGTGATCAACAACTATATCAGCGACGTTTCAGAAGATGGATTGAGACTCATCGCGGGAGAATACGTGGAGTCCGCTTTGACAGACCGGTACAAACCGTTCAAGGAAAAAGGGGCATCCGGAAGAGTTCCCAAATACAGTCAGGTCGCAAACAGTCTGTTCGCTCATAATACGGTTGTGAATACCGGCGGCTACGGTATTGACATTGGTTTCAATTATAAAAATCAGTGGCCGGAAACTCAGATGGTGCTCCTTCCTGAACAGAACACCTTCGTGAACAATCTAATTTATCAGACCAAGAAGAATGCAATCAATATAACCGTTCCGGATGAGGTTCCTCCGCTCGATTTTTTGAAATTTAAGCTGAACAATTTTACCGGGAATATCATCTTTGGCGATAATAATTATTCGGCCGCCCTGCCTGCCGGTATTCAATGGAGCGACCCAATGCTCACACAGGACAACGACGGAGTATTTAGGCTGAAAAAAGAAAGTCCTGCAGTGAATAGGGGAACAAAATCCGACGTAATGACCGATATGAATGGTCGCCTCCGCGACAACCGGCCTGATATCGGTGCTGAGGAGTTCAGCGACAGTACGCAACATCTTCGTCCTTTGAACGCAGATGATGTCGGTCCCGAGTGGATCAAAAGCAGGCGAAAGAGCGGTGAAAAATTTTGAAATACGGAACGTTCTCAATGAACATCATTAAAGGAATATGACATGAATCAAACTCGTCGTGAGTTCTTATCAAGCAGTGCGGTGATCGGTATCGGTGGGATGATCAGTTTCTCACCGCTGCAGGAACTATTTGGAATGAACGCCTCTGAATTTAAGTCCATCGCCGCACGGAGAAAAAATATCCTTTTTATCGCTGTCGA
>CAIVNT010000345.1 GCA_903907305.1 uncultured Ignavibacteriota bacterium | reverse complement strand
TCGTTCCGCTGGGTACCGAATAATTCGCGGAGATTGGTTGTGGACGTTCTGGACCATCGGGCAACAATGGCTGAATCCATCAGTCCTCCCGGAAATTGAATGGAGGGACTGATGCCCGCGGCAAAAATAAACATACCAGGGTATTTTAGACCGAATTTGACTGCTCCGTATCCACCCATGGAGAGTCCGGCGATGCCTCTGTTGAATTTTGATTGGAGAATACGGTATTTTTTTTCAACGCCGGTGATCATATCCTTCATGATATGGTCTTCGTAATTCGCATCCTTCTTCAGTATGGAATTCGAATACCAGCCATTCCGTCCGTCCGGACAGACAATAATGATTTTGTAGTCATTAGCATACCGGATAAGACTGGTCAATTTTACCCAGTTCGTGTAATCACCGCCAAGTCCGTGTAGTAGATACAGCACGGGAAATCGTTCCTGATTCTTCTGATATCCCTGCGGAAGGATAACATAATACTTGGACATAGTATTTAGCGATGAAGAAAACAGACTGTCTTCTGATACAATGGATTGTCCGAACGACCAGTGTGAAAGGATGATAATAGTTACGAAGATAGATCTCAGCATAGTCTCTCTTTTTCTTAATCATAAGGAAACATTTGCCTCCAAACAACGCAAATTTGACGATTTACAATAAATTGCTATATTCATACAGAGTTCTGCTTTCATCTATCGAAGGGGAGTTATGAAAAAGATCGGAATTTTATACGGACAAGAAAATACATTTCCTCCGGCGTTCATCGAACGGGTGAACTCGAAAAATGAAAATAATATCATTGCGGAATCAGTATCGATCGACAAGGTGGTCCAGGGTGAAGCGACAGAATATGCTGTGATTATCGATCGCATCTCGCAGGATATTCCTTTCTATCGCGCGTATCTGAAGAATGCTGCGCTGAACGGAACCGCAGTTATCAACAATCCGTTCTGGTGGAGTGCTGATGAAAAATTCTTCAACAACTGTCTCGCCACAAAGATCGATGTTGCTGTTCCGAAAACCGTCATCCTTCCTTCGAATCAGCATCCGCCGGATACGAATGAACGCTCTATGCGAAATCTTGCTTATCCGCTCAATTGGGAATCGATCTTCAGGTATATCGGTTTCCCGGCATTCTTTAAGCCGTTTGCCGGCGGCGGATGGAAGAACGTTTACAAAGTGCATAACGAGGATGAATTCTTTAAGGCGTATAACGAGACCGGACAATTGGTGATGATGCTTCAGGAAGAGATCACGTTCACAGAATATTTCCGCTGTTACAGCATTGACTGCAAAGATGTGCACATCATGCAATATGAACCGCGCAATCCCCACCATCTGCGGTATGTAAAGAACGGACCGCCGGTGGAAAAGAAGATCATGGACACAGTGAAGAGCGGAGTGCTGGCTTTGAATGAATATCTTGGATATGACTTCAATACAGTTGAATTCGCCATTCGCGATGGTGTGCCGTATGCGATCGATTTCTGCAACCCCGCTCCCGATGCAGATATCCATTCAGTCGGTCAGGAAAATTTTGAATGGATCGTTGAAGCCGCATCGAACATGGCTATCCGCCGAGCCAAAGAATATCAGGCAGGGAAGAATAATCTCCGCTGGGGGAAATTTGTTACTGAATTTGCATCCGGCAAAGGAATCTGATGAAATCGAAACTATTCACACTCGGCATTGAAGAGGAGTTCCAGATCGTCGATCCAGTTTCCCGCGATCTGAAATCCCATATCGAAGAGATCCTGGAGGAAGGAAAGATCATCCTCCGGGAGAATATCAAACCGGAAATGCATCAGTCCGTCGTAGAAGTCGGCACTGACATCTGTGAAAATGTTCAGGATGCACGGCGGGAAGTTTCCAAACTCCGAAAAACACTCTCCGGTCTCGCGCAGAATAAAGGACTTCGCATTGCGGCTGCCGGCACACATCCATTCGCGCGATGGGATGTTCAGAAGATCACCGATCATGTTCGGTACCATGAGATCGTAGAGGATATGCAGCAGGTAGCCCGCGCAAATTTGATCTTTGGACTTCATGTGCATGTCGGTATGCCTGATCGTGAAGCGGCGATCCAAGTAATGAATACTGCCCGCTATTTTCTCCCGCAC
>CAIVNT010000344.1 GCA_903907305.1 uncultured Ignavibacteriota bacterium | reverse complement strand
TAAACGCCGATCTCGAACAACTGCTTTACCTGTTCGTAGGAACGGATACCGCCGCCGATCTGTATGGGGATGTCAACAGCTTTCATCATCCGCCGAAGTACGTCGAGATTCTTCATCGTTCCCTCGAACGCACCATCCAGATCTACCACATGGATCGTCTTGGAATTCTCACCGCGCCAGAGAATTGCCATCTCGACCGGATCGTCAGAATAGACCTTTTCCGTTCCGGGAGCGCCTTGAACAAGGCGGACACAGCGTCCGTCCTTGATATCGATTGCAGGAAGAATGAGTAACATTATATCTCAGTAAAATTTTTTAATAACTGCAGTCCGGTCGTTTGACTTTTTTCCGGATGGAATTGTATTCCAAAGATATTCTTTTGTTCAATGATGGACGTGAAACGAATCCCATATTCCGTCCGTGTTACCGTAACATCATCGGTTGGATCTACATAATAAGAATGAACGAAGTAGACAAAACTTTTCTCTTCAACATTTCTCAGAAACGGTGAGTTTCGGATGATCTCTACCTGATTCCAGCCCATGTGCGGGATTTTGACTTTCGAAGGGAACAACTTCACTTCCCCGTTCACATAGTTCAGTCCGGAAAATTCCCCCAACTCAAAACTTTTGGAAAAAAGCAGCTGCATTCCCAGACAGATACCGAGCAGCGGTTTGCCTGCCGCGACATGTTCATTCAGCACATTGTCCAAACTAAGAGTGCGTAGGTTCTGCATCGCCTGACCGAATGCACCGACTCCGGGCAGGACAAGTTTATCCGCTTTCCTCAGTTCATCGGCTTTATCCGAAATGAATGCACCGGCTCCGACCTTCTCGAACGCTTTTTGTACGGAACGGAGATTGTTCAGATGATAATCGACGATGCCGATCACAATTTCCCCTTGGTGGAGAGAACACCTTTCACTCTCGGATCGATCTCACACGCTTGACGCATTGCCCGGGCGAATGCTTTGAAGATCGCCTCGATCTTATGATGCGTGTTCTTTCCGTACAGCACTTCAATGTGGATGTTCGCTTTCACGTTCTCAGCGAAAGACTGGAAGAAATGTTCGATCATCTCTGTGGAAAGGTCGCCGACTTTTTTCCGGGTGAATTCGGCTTTGAAAACGAGTGCTGATCGTCCGCTCAGATCAACCACGCAGCGTGCAAGCGCTTCATCCATCGGAACATATGCTGTACCATAGCGCGCGATCCCTTTCTTCTCGCCAAGCGCCTGCGTAAATGCTTTCGCCATGGCAATACCGACATCTTCCGTGGTGTGATGGTCATCCACATGCAGATCGCCTTTGCATTTCACGGTCAGGTCGAACAATCCGTGCTTTGCAAAAAGATCGATCATATGATCGAGGAATCCGATTCCGGTGGAGACAACGGATTTCCCTGTTCCATCCAGAATGACAGAGACGGAAATGTCTGTTTCTTTCGTTTTTCGTTTAAAATTGGATTTGCGCATAAGAAAAATAGGGACGCATGTGTCGTCCCTGATTGAAAATGCGCAAATTTTCGATGAGTTTCAAGAAATGCGGGAGATTTGATCAGACTTCCTTGTAGCGGAAACAATTTATTTCGTGATCGTTCACCAATCCGCAAGCCTGCATGTATGCATAACATATTGTTGAGCCAACGAACTTGAATCCCCGCTTTTTCAGATCCTTACTCATTGCATCGGATTCCGGAGTTTTGGGAGGAGTATCGCGAATCGACC
>CAIVNT010000343.1 GCA_903907305.1 uncultured Ignavibacteriota bacterium | reverse complement strand
GGTGAGGGAATATCGGTGATGAGTAGCCGGAATCCGTTAAACAACGGACCTTCAGTCTTACCATCAAGTTCCGTCGCATTATTCACGACGGTGATTCCATTTCCATCACTCACAGAATATGATTTCTTACCGGATGAATCTTTGAATGAAATGAGATAATCTGCCGTGCCGATCTGATCCTTAGATATTCCTACAGCGTGCAACCGAGCATCACTGATTCCCGACTGATGGATAAATGCTGCGTTCAACAACGGGGAGCGCTTATTATAGACAATGCAAGAGGGAGAGGATATGGAATTCGATAACAATCCGTCATTGCCGATGAGACGAAGCAGAACATTGTCCCCATTGGGGAGCGATCGCGTATCAATCACGTAACCGCCGTTGTTGGGCAATGACGAAGCGATCGGTTTCCATGTCAGTCCCGAATTGTATGAGATCTCGATCGAAACGGAGAGTGGATCGCCATCTGCATCCGCTGCCAGCCATTGAAGATAATAATCACCGGACAATGTATCTCGTTTATTCAATTGTATGAATTCGATATCGGGCGCCGCATTACCCGGATTGTTCACAGTGAATCGTCCGGTTTGAACTTCACCGAAGAGGGAGTCGCCAGCGCTGAACATCTTCAGTCGATAGCGTGTACCATCCTTCACCGATGAAGTGTTCCATTGCACGGAAGAATCATTGCCGGATGTTACGTGGATCTGATTCCATCGGCTTCCGTTATCATCCGAATAGAAAAGATATGTCACAATGGAATTTGGGAAGGATGTTCTGGACCAATTGATCGATGGTTGACCGGAGAATGTTCTTCCGGTGACCGAATCTTTGATGAAGAGATGAAGAGCATTCCCCGCACGTTGCATCTTTCCCCAATGAATAGGAAGAGTCACAGCCATATGAAGGTCCGCGTAATACCAATTATGCTGCGCGTTTGCATCCAATGTAAACGAGGGGAGTGAGTTGAAGATCCCTTTTGAATTCAGGATAGCAAAAGTAGTTTGATTATTGGAATTATTCGTTGCGCCGACGGATCCTGTATGATAGAGCAATTGAATCTGTTTGATGTTGTAGATGAGAGAACTGCCGGCAGTGGAGAACGTTGTGTTATCGAACAACGAGAGTGTCCCGTCATACGAACCGACTGAAGCAAAAAGATGAGGGACGCTGGAGAGGAGATTCGTTGTGATCAGTCCGCCAAGTGAAAAACCGTCCATCGCCCGATGCCACCGATCCGGAAATGTCCTGAAATGTGAATCGATATAGGGGATAAGATCGTTGACGAGGTAAGTGTATTCATTCAACGGAGCGGGTGCTCCGAGACCGGGCATAATATAGATCATCTTTCCGATCTTTTTATTTGCAAAGAGTGAATCGACTACGGTTTTGATATTTCCTCTGCGGTTTCCGTCCTCGGCAGGATCGGCCCATTCATCCACAGCGCCGCGAAAAAGATAGACGACAGGATAGCGATCAGTTTCGTTATCGTATCCTTCAGGAAAAAGGATGTTGAATTCTTTGGCGGCAGCGAGTGTCGTTGAATAGAGTGATTTCAATTCGATACGGCTGGGTTGTGCGGCGGTGAGGTTAAAAAGTAGTGCAACCGTGAGTGCGATTAATAAAAATTTCTTATTCATACTCTGTTGTGATTACAAGATTACATGATTGTGGAAATAGAAAAAAATAAAATTGCAAAAAATACAGCGATTGCAAGAATCCATATTTGCAAGGATTTGCAATTGCTTGTAAAGTACCAAAAAAAAGGTAAAATAGCAGAGCGGGGATAAGGGACTTTAGATTATTTCGAAAAGGATACTACAAAAAACCTAACTTCATTTCCAGTTCTTCGTCATCGCTTCCCGCGAGGTAGGAGGCGAGTTCTTTTTTGATTACCTCATCGAATTCATTGTTGATCATCATTTTTGCGATATGATTGGAAAGGACATTCTGTATCCCTTCCTCGATCGTCGCAAGTTCCGTATCAGACAATCCGGATGTTTTGATATCGAACCATTCATCGAGCATTTCCTGGAACTCTTCTTTGGTAAAGGTTGGGGCAAAGATGCGGGGAGGGGCGATGTCGTATTCTTTTGGTTCGGGGAATGTGGGTGTGGCCATAGTGTGCTTTCTTTGTTTATGTATAGTATAGTGTAGTGTAAACATATTATCGGTGGAATCATAATCCGGTAAATGTTTCTACTTGAGGATAGTTGTAAAAAGATGTATATTCATACAATTGCTGGCGTAGCTCCCGCCAAACCGCCAAAGAACCGGCGGTCAAGAAGGTGAAGTATGGCGGGTCCCGAAGGGATGCCTTCGGCACAGGCAGTTGGCAGAGTAGCTGATTCGTTCTTTTTATAGTTTATTAGTATGTGCTGGCGTAGCTCCCGCCAAAGAACCGGCGGGCAAGCAGTTGGTAGAGTAGCTGATTCGTTCTTTTTTTTATATTGCTGGCGTAGCTCAGTTGGTAGAGCAGCTGATTCGTAATCAGCAGGTCAGGGGTTCAAGT
>CAIVNT010000342.1 GCA_903907305.1 uncultured Ignavibacteriota bacterium | reverse complement strand
TGCGAGAAGAGGGGCTTGATGTCGGTGTGATTAATGCCCGCTTTGCCAAACCGATCGACCGCGCGACCCTGTATCGAGCGATCGACGAGACCGGATTTGTGATCACGGTTGAAGAAAATTCGATCTGTGGTGGCTTCGGTGCCGCTGTGCTCGAAGCGGCTAATGCGGACGGGATTTCGACCAGTCACGTGAAGTGCCTGGGGGTTCCCGATCGGTTTATCGAACATGGTGAACGAGAAGAACCAAAAGGACTCATTGCTTTCGATTGGTGGTACGATCAGCGTGCGCTTCCCGGCAACATCATTCAGCCGGACGGACTGGCTAAAGCGTTCCAATACACACAGCAGACGATGATGTCGCTGAAGAAAGGTTCCGCAGAAGAGCCGTGGCAGTCCATCGGTCCGGATAATGTCGGCGGACGCGTTCTCTCCCTTGCGTTTGATCCGGACAGTTCGAATATCCTCTGGGCAGGAAGTGCCAGCGGGGGACTGTGGCGATCGAATACCGGCGGAGCGGGAGCGGATGCATGGGATTATGTGAATACAGGATTCAACGTCCTTGCTGTGGGAACGATCGCCGTCAATCAATCCAATTCGAAAGAGATCTACATCGGCACCGGCGAGATCAGCGGATACGAACTTGGACTCGTCGGAACACCCGGAGCGCGCACGACCTATGGACTCGGGATCGTCAAGAGCACTGATAAAGGAAAGACGTGGAACTCAACCGGACTGACCTGGCTCTTCTCGCAGAACCGTTCCGTGCAAAAGATCGTCATCAATCCGAAGAATCCACGCACCGTCTTTGCCGCGACTTCCGAAGGGACGTTCCGTTCACTCAATTCCGGAGGTACATTCACTCGTGTTGACTCTACTCTGATGACGATGGATATTGCGATCAATCCCACAGACACGACCATTCTCTATATTGCGTGCGGCCAAAGGAATACTGCTCCGAATCCAGGACTCTACCGCTCGACGGACGGAGGGAATTCATTCACAAAACTTACGACAGGACTTCCGGCAACGAATTTTGGACGGACTTCCATTGCCATTGCTCCGTCGAATCCCGCCACTGTGTATGTGAGCGTGGCGAACGCCTCGACACACTCGGTGTTGGGATTGTACCGATCGACCAACAGCGGAACCGCATGGGAATTGATGAATTCTTCAACCGATTATCTGAACGGACAGGGTTGGTACAATAATATCGCACTTGTCCATCCGTCAAATCCTGCCATAGTCTATACCGCCGGACTCGATGCATACAAATCAATCAACAACGGAAGCACGCTCACGCAAAAATCATATTGGTTTAAATCGAATGAAGGTGTCATCGTCCCGGGAGGTGTGGAAGGAAGCGACAATACGTATGCCCATGCCGATCATCATGCCATTGTCTTCGATCCGAAGAATACAAACAGAATGTTCTATGGAAATGACGGCGGTATATTCGAATCGACGGACGGCGGCGAAACATTCATCGGCCGGAACGGCGGGTTTGTGACCACGCAGTTCTATAATGGATTCGCGAATGCCGACACCGATTCCCTCATCGCTCTCGGCGGTCTGCAGGACAATGGAACAGTGAAATATCAAGGAGGAATATCGTGGAATAAAGTGTACGGCGGCGACGGCGGTTGGTGCGCAGTTCATCCGACGAATCCTTTATTGGTGTTCGAAGAGTATGTGAATCTTACCATCGCAAAAAGTACGGACGGAGGTGTGAACTGGTCCTCGTCATTCTCTCCTGCATCATCGGACACGGCGAACTTCATTGCGCCGTTCGTCATCTCGCCGTCCAACGGCAATATTCTGTATGCAGGAGCCGAAAAGATCCACAAATCTACCAACGCCGGCGGTGCCTGGGCTCCCACGAATGGAGGCAATGCGCTCAATTCCGCCAGTGCATCGTGCCTTGCAGTTAGCTATACAAGTTCTGATACAGTGATAGCGGGAACAGGGCGCCGGGCCAATCCACTGTTCGAACTGTTCTATACCACGAACGGCGGAACCGTGTGGACGAAATCCGTTTCGTCTACACCGAACAGATTTCCGACCGATCTCACATTCGATCCGAATGACAGCCGCATTTCGTATGCGACATTCTCCGGTTATGGTACATCGCATGTCTTCCGCTCATCCGATGCGGGGAAGAGCTGGTCCGACATCTCATCGAATTTGCCGGATTTGCCCGTACAGTCGGTCTGTGTGGATCCGCTCAATTCTTCCGACATCTACCTCGGCACGGACCTCGGCGTTTACCGCTCTGTGAACAGCGGCGCAACGTGGGAAACGTGGTTCGACGGAATGCCGTTCGCAATGGTGCTCGATGTTTCTGTTTCTAAAAAAGATCACAGACTTCGCGCTGCAACATTCGGCAACGGTGTCTATCAGCGGAGACTCCGTCCGAAACAGACACTCGGAGTGCAGGTCGCGGACAGGTCGGTCCCGACGGAATATCTGCTTGCGCAGAATTATCCGAACCCGTTCAATCCTTCAACACGGATCGATTTCAGAATTCCCATTGCAGGCGTTATTTCTGTGACGGTCTATGATGTGACCGGCAGAGCGGTAGAACGTCTCGTGAATGAAGAACGGGAACGCGGTTCATACTCGGTCACATGGGATGCTTCACGGTTTGCCAGCGGAACGTACATTGTCCGTATGCGATCGGGAAATTTCATAGCGTCCAAAAAAATTACTTTGATCAAATAAGTGAAATATCTTCCCGTCATAATATTAATGTTCTTCGTCAGCAGGACTGAAGCTCAGAATGATTCCGTGAAATTCTATGCAGGATTCCGGGCATCGAGAGTGCTCTCCAGTTATCCGAACAATCAGTTCCCACCGACCGAATACTGGATACGAGTTGCCAAAGGAATGTCGCAGAAATTTCCCGGGAGCACTCCTGCCGGGATATGGATCGTCAGTCTATATCAGAATGCCGGCATAACGCAGCTGAGTTTTCCGAATGGCGGCATCACTGTGCCGAATATCCAATTCACCGGTACGGATTATAATGAATCGCATCTTGCCAAACTGGATACTTCCGGCGTGAAAGTGTGGCTCCAGGTGGAACCCGGCGCAGCAAGTATGGATACACTCATCTCCATTGTCCTGAACCGCTACAAGCAGCATCCGTGCGTGATCGGGTTCGGCGTGGATGTGGAATGGTTCTTCGCCAATACGAATTCCGGCGGAAGGAAGCTGACCGATTCTATGGTGCAGCGCTGGGAACAAAAAGTGCAGTCTATCGATCCTGCCTACACGCTGTTCATTAAACATTACGCCGAAAGCTGGATGCCGCCGACCTATCGGGGGAAAGTGCTGTTTGTCGATGACAGTCAGGATTTCACATTTTCCGGAGCACCGTTCAATGCAATGGTATCGGAGTTCACCGCGTGGGGGAGTAAATTCTCGTCGGCACGCTCCGCGTATCAGTTCGGGTATAAAGCGGACTCCGTCTGGTGGAAGCAGCTGACCGATCCGGCGAAAATAATTGGCGATGCACTTCGTTCGAAGATCCCGACGTGCGCAGGTGTGTTTTGGGTGGACTTCACCATCACCAAGATTTTTCCGTACACATCAGTTGCGCAGGAGATGACCACTCCTTCTATGCTCTCTCTTTCCCAGAATTATCCCAATCCGTTCAATCCGACGACAACGATCGAATATGCTGTAGGGACAGATAATTATCCGTCCCTACAGAAGTTCGTTTCAGTAAAAATATTCAATGTGCTTGGGGAAGAGATCGCAACCCTCGTGAATGACCAAAAAATGCCGGGAAATTATTCTGTTCAATTCAATGCTTCCACCTTGCCGAGCGGAGTCTATTATTATCGCCTGCAGTCAGAACAATTATCTTCTGTAAGAAAAATGATCCTGATGAAATAACTCTTCAACACGCGTTATACACTTAACGAGTGTATTGTTCAAGGCCGTGCATTTCTCTGCAATCCCATTGCATACCGGTAAGTCGTGTTTTGCACAGAATGTACGTATTCGCGTTATTGATTCTGAACGGCCGCAACGATACATTCATAGAGACATTTTTATTGTCTCTATGAATGAAAGGATTGGAAATGAATACCTCCCGCAGACAACTATCGTTCATACTATTTTTTGTCCCGCTCATCGCTTCCTCTCAATTCGTCAACGAAACAGTCCTTCCGTCTCTTTCGGAGCAGACAGCATCAACCGCTATCACCCGGCTTTCGCATCGTACAATTCTGCATGGAACCACATGGCAGGAAAATGAATTCATCCCCGGTTCCGGTGTGTATTACGGTTCGGGACGATTATTTTTGATGGACCGTCCACAAACATTCGAAAGGACTATGGTGAATGTTCTTGTGACGGTGGGGAGTTATAATAATGGATTGGGTGGTTATCGGGACGGTGTGCGATATTCGTTCGCAGATACCAAGGATTCGCTCTTCCTGGCATGGAGCAAAGTGCGGATCGATCTTTCGGATTTTGGCCCCTTCGTTTCGTTTTCAAAACCGGAACTTCGGCTGATGAAACAGAAAGGGAAGGGATTTGATTCCCTTACATCAATCCCGAACGCACTTCATCCTGCGATCGTTTCGGATGTGAACGGTGATATTCACATGGTCTATGAAAAGATTGATACTCTGTCATCGGGAAAATACTCGTTTGTAAATTATAAAGGAATGATCATCTATCAAAAAAGACTCGTCAACGGGAGTCTTACTGCTCCGCTGGAGATCGGCAAAGGATTTTTCCCGAAGATATTATTGAAAGGGAATAGAACGGGGATTCTTTGGTTTGACGGGGATTCTTCCGATCAACGCCGGATGAAGATCTGTTATCGCCCTGCTGTGAATGGAACATGGGGAGCAAAGATAACGATCTCAACGATCGCAATTGATGCAGTCTCTTCGTATCTGGGTTCGCCCATTGTTGAGAATAGATTCGATTGGGACATCGATTCTCTTGGCGGGGTACATTGCGCGTGGATCGAAGGGACAGGATTCGCCGGTAATCGTAAGATCTATTTCGGCCATGGATCGAATTCCTATGTGAAGGTCGATTCAACACCGGGTTATTCATCCGTATCGGCAAAATTCCGGTTCATGGAGGATGGATCGGTGAAGTGTGCATCCATTATCAGTCTTTCTGATGTCTTCGTGCCGAAGTACTACTGCTCGGTCTCATCACCATCAATGCCGTTCGTCCATGAGAAGAAGAATTATCCGCTGCCGGGCGGTTTCCAGCTGCACGCATATCAAACCGAAACAGCCGGTGCGCCGTTTGTCATCCTCTCGACAACCTCGTTGTCTATTTCATCAAGATCGATCTATTTGTTGAAGGATTTTGGTGCGGACTCGATCAAACCGGTGATCCTTGCGAAAGGATATGTGCTGAATGATGATGCAGTCGTTGATGAAAAGAACCGCTTGTGGATGACGGGAAGAACAGATTCCATTCGGATGCTTCTTGATGTGTCGATGAACGGGATCACAGAAAAAACGAATTTTGTTTTCCCGCTTGCGGTTGGGAATCTCTGGCAGTATATCATATCAAACGGTCCTGGCGATCCTAGGGGAACATTGTTTGCGGTTAATGCGGTGAAAGATTCAGTGATGACAAACGGGAAAAAATATGTTGTTCTGTCAACAGGGAGGATTCTTCGCAAGGATGGACTGCTGGTATATACATATTCTCCGGAGGACAGCACGGAATATCTTCAATATGATTTTACGAAAAATGCCGGTGATACGGTCTGTCATTTTATGCAGAACGGAATAAAGCGTTCGGTTGTTCTTAAAAGTATCACAAATACTTTTTTTGGAAAAACATTCCGGTTCATCGGCACGATCGCCGGAAAAGGAATGGACGGCTATGCGACTGAAGTGACGGACAGCATCGGCATCACCGGAATGGAGTGCGGGGTCTGTGAATCATACATTCAATTCAGCGGAGCTCTGCTCAATGGAAAAATGATCGGCACAGTGCTCAGTGTGAATGATCCGCCGAAACCCATGCCATACACACTCGAACTGCAGCAGAACTATCCGAATCCATTCAATCCTGAAACACAGCTGGAATTCCGCATTCCGCAAAGCGGGATAGTCTTGCTGCGTGTCTATGACCTTCTCGGAAGAGAAATTGCACTGCTGATGCACGGATACCGCGATGCAGGGACTGTTCGCACATCCTGGAACGCCTCCCGTTTTGCCGGCGGACTCTACGTTGCTCGACTGGAATTCAACGGTGCGATGCGTGCTGTTAAAATGCTCCTGCTGAAGTAAAAGTGTTTGTAGGACACCCTGTTTACCCAATGCTGTCAGGATAAGAATTTAGAATGCTTCGGCGCGTGTCGCAATTATTGTTCATCCTGCCTACGGCTCGTAGAGAGAAAGTCCCGATTTGTTGATTAATCGGGACGCACCGAAGGATGATATTATGGATTGCGACACTTGCTCAGCATGAACAGTTGCTAACCTGACGGCATTGCCCGGGCAGGGTGTCCTACATACAGTATTATTAAAGTCCCTCGCACCCTAAAAGTGCGGGGGACATTTTTTTTATCGCGTTTAGGTTAAAACAGGACAAACGTTCAGTTAACCTTTTCAACCATCTTCTGTAAAATCCACCTGTTTCAGCACTCTATATTATTCCAGATCAATCCGTGACAGAATGAATATCACACGATTGACGAACTATACATTCATTCAGTTGTGAAGTCCATTTTCTAGCGGTATTATTGTCCCACAATTATCTCTCATGTGTGAACAGAAAGTACTACAATGACACTGCACCAAAATGAACTTGTTTTGAAAAGCTTTACTAAGATCTGTCCTATCACCGAAGAGACCGGCGAAATCTTTTTCAGTCGGCTGTTCGAGATTGCTCCGTATATTCGTCCGCTTTTTAAGATGGACCTGAAAGTGATGGAGACGAAATTCATGCAGTTCCTGGCGGTGATCGTCCACAGTCTTGATCAGATCGAGGCGGTCACACCTGTTCTTCAGAAACTCGGCCGCGAGCATAGTTCCTACGGGGTTACCACCGGTCATTTCGATATAGCTGCAAGCGCATTGCTGTGGACTCTCGAACGTTGTATCGGCGGCGAGTTCACAGATGAAGTGCGCAATGCATGGATATCCATGTGCACCCTTGTCTCAGGCATCATGAAAAAAGCTGCGGAAGAAGTTTCGTTCGCTGCATAATGTCTGAACTGCCCCGCGGAAGGAAGATTCCCCCGTCGACCTTCCCGGGGTTTTTATAATTCGGACAAAACCATCTTTTTATTTTCGCAAACCGCACTCCAAAACCCCGCTGAACGTATATTTCTTCATCACTTCTTTATGATTCCAATTCTTCGGAATACAGAATGTTTCCAAACATTTTTTCTTTATAGGAATAGAGTTTCACCCTTCTTGATTTTGCAAATCATTCGGGTGAAAGTACAATAAATTGACTGGAAACAGCGGTTTCGCTGTGGCACTATAATTGAAGTATAGCTTTTCAATTATATAGGAGTTTTCTATGATCTCCGGCACCGTTACTATTGCCACCGAAATTTGCAAAGGATGCGAACTCTGTATCGTCTCCTGCCCACAAGACAGCCTCGGCCTCTCCGCTTCGATCAATCACAAAGGATACCGCTTCGCTCAACTCGTCCAAAACAACTGTACCGGTTGCACAAACTGTGCGCTGGTCTGTCCGGACTCGGCCATTACGGTCTACCGCGAAGCGAAATCCAAACGCCCTGCGAACATGCACATTGCCTCGCAGGCAGCGTAATTGTCATTGAAATCGAATTTTAAAAGGAGAAGTCATGTCTACATTACTACACGATGAGTCCCCGAAGCTCATGAAAGGGAATGAAGCTCTCGCCGAAGCATCACTTCGCGCCGGCCTTGATGCCTACTTCGGATATCCCATTACACCGCAATCCGAGATCCTCGAATATCTCATGGAAAAAGCTCCGCAGCATAAAGAGACTGTGGTAATTCAGGCGGAAAGCGAAGTCGCTTCCATCAACATGGTCTACGGCGCTTCCGGTGCAGGTGCACGCGTGATGACAACATCATCAAGCCCCGGCATCAGTCTGATGCAGGAAGGGATCTCGTATCTCGCAGCAGCGGAACTTCCGTGCGTCATCGCCAATGTGCAGCGCGGCGGTCCCGGACTCGGAACCATCCAGCCGGCACAGGGAGATTATTTTCAGTCAGTAAAAGGAGGCGGCCACGGTGATTATCATCTGATCGTTCTCGCTCCGTCATCCGTTCAGGAAATGGCGGACTTTGTGTTCGACGGATTCCGTCTCTCGGAAGAATATCGCATCCCAACAATGATTCTCGCGGACGGCGCACTCGGACAGATGATGGAAAAAGTTTATCTGCCGAAGTCCGGTTCGCTGCCGAAAGTTCCCACGCCTTGGGCAACCACCGGAAAACCGAAATCGCGCGAACGGAATTATATTACATCACTCCATATCGAACCGGATAAAATGGAGATGATCAATCATCATCTTCAGGACAAATACAGAAAATTGAAACAGGAGGTCCGCTGCGAACTGCTCAACACCAGTGATGCAGATATCATCCTTGTTGCGTTCGGACTCACCGCGCGCATCTGCAATAAGGTTATGGACATTGCACGGGCAAAAGGGATCAACGTCGGCATTATCAGGCCGATCACGTTGTATCCGTTTCCGAGCGAG